>NZ_JBHYMF010000127.1:0-20496 GCF_042742855.1 Streptomyces sp. NPDC058877
GGACCGTACTCCGTCGGGGCCCGCCCCGGTCCCGGGTGCTCAGGCGAAGCGGGCGATCGGGTTCACCAGCTCGCCGACGAGCTGGAGCGCCGCCGACGGGTCCGCCAGGTCCACCATCTGCCGGTTGTTGCGCAGCTGGAGCCGGTTGAGGGCCGACAGGGCGAAGGTCTCCGCGAACGGGTCGTACTGGGCGAAGCGGTCCGCCAGCTCGGGCTTCGCGGCCCGGTAGTCGTGCACGCACTGCGCGACCGTCCGCCAGAAGTCGTCCTCGGCGAGGACGCCCTCCGCCGCCAGGGTGGCGCCCAGGAAGCGGAAGAAGCAGTCGAAGACGTCCGTGAAGACCGAGAGGAGCTTCATGTCCTCGGGGACCTCGGCGCGGATGCGCTCCACCGCCGGCGGGAGGACCGCCGTCGGGTCCATCACGCAGATCTCCTCGGCGATGTCCTTGAAGACGGCGCGGACGACCGCGCCGCGCTCGTCGAGGACCAGGATCACGTTCTCGCCGTGCGGCATGTAGACCAGGTCGTAGGCGTAGAAGCTGTGCAGGACCGGGAGCAGATAGGCGTCGAGGTACTTCCTCAGCCAAGCGACCGGCTCCAGGCCGGACTCCTTGATCAGGGCGCCCGCGAAGGACGTGCCGGCGTGGTCCACGTGGAGCAGCGAGGCCATCGTCGCGAGCCGCTCGCCCTCGGCGAGGGACGGCACCGGGGACTCGCGCCAGAGCGCGGCCAGCATCTTGCGGTAGGGGGAGTAGCGGTCGGTGGCGGCCTCGTACTCCAGGTGCCGGTAGCCGATCGCCGCCCGCTCGCGGATGATGGAGAAGCGGGCCGCCCGCAGCGTCGGGTCCGCCTCGATCAGCCCGTGCAGCCAGTCGTTGATGGCCGGGGTGGCCTCCATGTACGTGGCCGAAAGGCCTCGCATGAAACCCATGTTGAGTACCGAGAGGGCCGTTTTGACGTAGTGCTTGGCCGGGTCCGAGGCGTTGAAGAAGGTGCGGATCGACTGCTGTGCCAGATAGGCGTCCCGGCCCTCGCCCAAAAGGACCAGGCGCTGTTGGGCGATTTCGGCGGCGAAGGTGACGGACAGCTTGTTCCACCACTGCCAGGGGTGGACCGGCACGAGCAGGTAGTCGTCCGGGTCGAGGCCGCGCTCGGTGAGGACCGCCGCGAAGCCTTCGACGGCGGCGTCGCCGAGTTCGGCGCGGATGAAGGACTCGTACGCCAGGTCCGCCCCGGCGGTGAAGGTGGTGCGGTCGCGGTGGGCGGCGAGCCAGATCAGGTGGATCTCGCTCGCGGCCTCGGGCGCGTACGCCCGGTACTCGTCGACGCCGAAGCCGAGCCGGCCGTTGTTGGCGACGAAGCAGGGGTGGCCCTCGGTCATCCCGGTTTCGATGGCTTGGAAGTCGGAGCGCGCCAACTCGGCCGAGGTGACCGGTGTCTTGCTCGCCTTGAAGGCCGTGCCGGCCAGGGTGGAGGAGATCTCCTCCAGGTAGACCGGCAGGATCTCGTCGCTCAGCCCGAGGGCGCCGCGCAACTCGGTGATGAACTGGAGCGCGTCGAGCGGAAGGCTTTCCTCACCGCGGTGGCGACTGATCGACTCGGGGTAGACCTGCCAGTGGTCGAGGGCGAAGCGGTCGGCGGTGAAGCGGTACTCGGTGGTGCCGTCGTCGCTGAGGACCTGGTACCGGCCTTCGCCGAGGTCCTGCGGGGCGAGCAGCCGCTCGTGGGCGAATTCGGCGAGGCCCTTGCGGATCAGGGCGCGGTTGGCGGCGGCCCAGCGCTCGGGGGTGAGGTGTGCGACGGGGTTCACAGGGCGGCTCCGACGGCGGTCTCGAACTGGGCGCGGGTGCAGAAGCTCAACAGTGCCGTCTTCTCCGGCTTCTCGACCTCGCGCTCGGGCAGGAAGCCGACGGTCTCGTTGAGGGCGTGCACGGCCGTGTTGCGGACGTCGGGTTCGACGACCACCCGGGCGGTGGACGGGTCGGCGAACAGTTCGGTCATCACGGCGGTGATCACGGTGCGGGTGAAGCCGTGCACGGGGGTGTCGGTGGGAGCGACGAGGAAGTGCATGCCGACGTCACCGGGCTGCGGCTCGTAGAGCCCGACCAGCTCGACCCGCGCGGGGTCGTACCGCTCCATCAGGAAGGCGGGCTCGTCGTCGACCAGGCCGATGAAGGCGTCGTGGTGCGGGTGGGCCGCGATCTCCATGTAGGCGCGCTCGACGTCCTGGAGCCGGGCGTCCTGCATCATCCAGAAGGCGGCCTTGGGGTGCGTCACCCAGGGGTGGATCAGTTCGGCGTCCTGCAGCGGGTCGAGGGGGCGGATCCGGACGGGCGGGACGGTCATGCCGCGAACTCCTGGAAGGCGATGGTCTTCTCGACGGGGTAGTACGCGGAGCCCAGCATCTCCCCGATGATGTACGCGTTGCGGTACGGGCCCATGCCCAGGTCGGGCGAGGTGATCGAGTGGGTGTGCACGCCGGCGTTCTGGAGGAAGACCTCGCGGCCGGCGGTGTCGATCGAGTAGTTGCGGGCCACGTCGAAGCGGCCCCGCCCGTCGTGGCGGAGGCGGTGCTCGATCGGCTTCAGGAAGTCGGGGGCCGCGTACTTGTAGCCGGTGGCGAGCACCAGCCCCTCGGTCTCGACCGTGAAGTCCTTCCCCTGCTCCTCCTGGCGGAAGCCGAGCGCGTACGTGCCGGTGGCGGAGTCGTACGCGGCGCTGTGCAGGGCGGAGTTGGTGAGCAGCCGGGTGGGAACCGGGCCGGCCAGGTTCTTCTGGTACAGCAGGTCGAAGATCCCGTCGATCAGATCGGCGTTGATGCCCTTGAAGAGGCCCTTCTGTTCGGACTCCAGGCGGTACCGGGTCTCCTCCGGCAGCGCGTGGAAGTAGTCCACGTACTCGGGGGAGGTCATTTCCAGGGTGAGCTTGGTGTACTCCAGCGGGAAGAAGCGCGGGGAGCGGGTGACCCAGTTGAGTCGGTAGCCGTGGGCGTCGATCTCGCTCAGGAGGTCGTAGTAGATCTCGGCGGCGCTCTGGCCGCTGCCGACGATCGTGATCGATTTCTTCTTCTGGAGCGCCGCCCTGTTCGGGACGTAGCGCGAGTTGTGGATCAGGTCGCCGTCCAGCTCCCGGCAGGCCTCGGGGACGTGGGGCGGGGTGCCGGTGCCGAGCACGATCCGGCGCGAGCGGAACGTCTCGCCGGTCGCCGTGGTCACCAGGTAGACCGCTTCGGCCTCGTCGTGGGAGACGGCGGAGACGGTCGTGGAGAAGCGGATGGACGAGAGCTTCCCGGCGGCCCAGCGGCAGTAGTCGTCGTACTCGGCGCGCAGCGGGTAGAAGTTCTCGCGGATGTAGAAGGAGTAGAGTCGGCCCTTCTCCTTCAGGTAGTTGAGGAAGGAGTAGGGGGACGTCGGGTCGGCCAGGGTGACCAGGTCCGACATGAACGGCGTCTGGAGGTGGGCGCCTTCCAGGAACATCCCGGAGTGCCATTCGAAGTCCGGCTTGGACTCCAGGAACAGGCCGTCCAGTTCGCCGATCGGCTCGGTCAGACAGGCGAGTCCGAGGTTGAACGGACCGAGTCCGACACCGATGAAGTCGTACGTCCTGGTCGTTTCAGGCGTGGACAAGGTTCTCTCCCAGGTACTGCTCGGCGTGGCCGGCTATCAGATCGAGGACGGCGGCGATGTCGGCCGTGGTGGTCTCGGGGTTGAGCAGGGTGAACTTGAGGTACTGGCGGCCGTCGACCTTGGTGCCGGCGACGACGGCCTCGCCGGAGGCGAAGAGCGCCTTGCGGGCGTAGAGGTTGGCCCGGTCGACGTCGGCGGGGGAGGCGGTGGCTTCCGGGACGTAGCGGTAGACGAGGGTGGACAGCTGCGGTTCGACCACGACCTCGTAGCGCGGGTCGGCGGCGAGCAGTTCGAAGCCCTCGCGGGCCAGGCCGCAGACCTCGTCGAAGAGCTCCCCGATGCCGTCGGCCCCCATGACCCGCAGGGTCATCCACAGTTTGAGCGCGTCGAAGCGGCGGGTGGTCTGGAGGGACTTGTCGACCTGGTTGGGGACCCTTCCCCACGGCCCTGCGGCGGGGGACGCCTTCGTGGCGGGCGCCTGGCGGGGGTTGAGGTAGTCCGCGTGGTAGGTGGCGTGGCGCAGGGTGGCACCGTCGCGAACCAGAACGGCGGAGGAACTCACCGGCTGGAAGAAGGACTTGTGGTAGTCGACGGTGACGGAATCGGCCTGCTCGATGCCGTCCAGGAGGTGGCGGCGGGTCCGGGAGGCGAGCAGCCCGCAGCCGTAGGCGGCGTCGACGTGCATCCAGGCGCCGTACTCGGCGGCCAGGGCGGCGATCTCGGGCAGCGGGTCGATGGAGCCGAAGTCGGTGGTGCCGGCGGTGGCCACGATCGCCATCGGGACCAGGCCCTCGGCGCGGCAGGCCTCCAGCTCGGCGGCGAGGACGACGGACTGCATCCGCTTGTCCCGGTCGACCGGGACGGAGACGACGGCATCGCGACCGAGCCCGAGGAGGGTGGCCGATTTCTGGACGCTGAAGTGGCTGCACTCGGAGGAGAAGATCCGGAGCTTGGACAGGTCCCCGGTGCCGGTCTCCTCGCGGGCGAGCAGCAGGGCCTGGAGGTTGGACTGGGTGCCCCCGCTGGTGAACACGCCGTCGGCGAGTGGTCCGAGGCCGATCCGGCCGGCCGTCCACTCGATCAGCCGCTGCTCGATCAGGGTGCCTCCGGCGCTCTGGTCCCAGGTGTCGAGCGAGGAGTTGACCGCCGAGAGGACGGCTTCTCCGAGGACGGCGGGGATGACCACCGGGCAGTTGA
This sequence comes from Streptomyces sp. NPDC058877, assembly GCF_042742855.1. Classification (NCBI taxonomy): domain Bacteria; kingdom Bacillati; phylum Actinomycetota; class Actinomycetes; order Kitasatosporales; family Streptomycetaceae; genus Streptomyces; species Streptomyces sp. NPDC058877. The sequence continues at coordinate 4,823 of NZ_JBHYMF010000127.1, forward strand.
GGTGCCCGAGGTAGCGGGGGTGGTGGAAGTAGACCGCGTCGCGGAGGTAGACGCCCTCCAGCTCGTCGAGGGCCGCGGTGGAGTCGCCCAAGGGGCGGTCCAGGTCGACGGCGTCGATCACGGGGGCCAGTTCGGCGGGTGTGACACCGGTGAACGGGCCTCGCGTCGCGGCGAGTCTGCTCGCCACCCGCTCGACTCCTTCGGTGACGGATCGCCGGTAGCTCTCGGCCGTCGCGTCGTTGAGCAGGTGCGAGCGCATGGGGAATGCCTCCGGACAGCAGGAAGGGGCGAGGAGTGATGTGCAAGTGAGGTTAGCCTAACCTAACTTTTCCTTGCAATGACTCCTCGCCCCGCGGGGCGCGACGGCGGCGTCCCCGGCCGGATCACGCCTCTCGTCGCGCCTCTTCCCGCACCTCGTCCGGCACCTCGCGCAGGGCGTCCTCGGACAGCCCCTTGCGCCAGTAGCCGACGAAGGTGACCCGGCGTCGATCGAGGCCCCGCTCCCGCACGAAGTGCCGGCGCAGCGCCTTCACGGAACCCGACTCGCCCGCGATCCAGACGTAGGGGGCCCCTCCGGGCAACTCGACCCCGCGCACCGCGTCCACGGCGGACGGGGCGCCCTCCTCCCGGACGAGCCAGCTGATCGTGGCGTCCGCCTCGGTGGTGAGCTCCGTCCGGTCGCCGGAGTACGGCACCTCCAGGAACACCCGGGCGCGGGTTTCGGCCGGAAGCCACTCCAGGATCGCCGAGGCCGCGGGGAGGGCCGTCTCGTCCGCCCAGATCAGGACGGAGTCGGCGTCCGCGGGGAGGCGGAAGCGGACGCCCGTGTTCTCGGCGACCGCCGGGCCCAGGGCGACGACCCGGTCGCCGGGCTCGGCGCGGCCGGCCCAGCGGCAGGCGGGGCCGCCGTCCCCGTGGAGGGCGAAGTCGATGTCGACCTCGTGCACCGGCTCGGTGCGCTGCTCGCGAACGGTGTACGAGCGCATGACGGCGCGTTCGTCCTCGGGCATCGCGCGCCAGGCGCCGAGGATCGCGTACATGTCCGGGTCGTCCAGTGCCGGCAGGATCGGGGCCTCCTGGCCGGGGTGCGGCAGGAAGAGGGAGAGGGACTGGTCGCGGCCCCCGGAGGCGAAGGCCTTCAGGTCGTCCCCGGTGAAGGTGACCCGGACCAGGGACGGGCCGAGCCGCCGTGTCCGGTCGACGTGGAGGGAGAAGAACTGGAAGGGGGCGGTCTCGGCATGCGTCATGAAAAGTAGGTTAGCCTAACCTCATTAAATCTTGTGGGGGCATGGGAGAGCCCGCCGCACCGAGGTGCGGCGGGCTCGTGCGCGTGGTCCCGTCGGGTCAGGCCGGCAGGCCCAACTCCCGTGCGATCAGCATCCGCTGGACCTCGCTGGTGCCCTCGCCGATCTCCAGGATCTTCGAGTCGCGCCACATCCGGGCCACCGGGTACTCGTTCATGAAGCCGTAGCCGCCGTGGACCTGCGTCGCCTCGCGGGCGTTGTCCACCGCCACCGTCGACGAGTACAGCTTCGCGATCGCCGCTTCCTTCTTGAAGGACTCGCCGCGCACGAGCCGCGAGGCCGCGTCCCGCCAGCCGATCCTGGCCATGTGCGCCTTCATCTCCATGTCGGCGATCTTGAACTGGACGGCCTGGTACGTGCTGATCGGCGACCCGAAGGCGTGACGTTCCTTCGCGTACTTGACCGACTCGTCCACGCAGCCCTGCGCGAGGCCCGTCGCGAGCGCCGCGATCGCGACCCGCCCCTCGTCCAGGATCCGCAGGAACTGCGCGTACCCCCGACCCTCCTCGCCCAGCAGGTTCTCCACCGGGACGCGCACGTCGTCGAAGGACAGCTCGCGGGTGTCCGAGGCGTTCCAGCCGACCTTGGAGTACGGCGCCGCGACCGTGAAGCCCGGGGTGCCGGACGGCACGATGATCGAGGAGATCAGCGGTCGGCCGTCGGGCTTCCGACCGGTGACCGCCGTGACCGTCACCAGGCCCGTGATGTCCGTGCCCGAGTTGGTGATGAAGCACTTCGAGCCGTTGATGACCCAGTGGTCGCCGTCCCGGACGGCGGTGGTGCGCGTGCCGCCCGCGTCCGAGCCGGCACCCGGCTCGGTCAGGCCGAACGCACCGAGCACCTCACCGGTGCACAGCTTCGGCAGCCACTCCCGCTTCTGCTCCTCCGTGCCGAAGCGGTAGACCGGCATCGCACCCAGCGAGACGCCCGCCTCCAGCGTGATGGCCACGGAGGAGTCGACCCGGGCCAGCTCCTCCAGGGCGATCCCGAGGGCCAGGTAGTCGCCGCCCATGCCGCCGTACTCCTCGGGGAACGGCAGGCCGAACAGGCCCATGCGGCCCATCTCGCGGACGATCTCGTACGGGAACTCGTGCCGCTCGTAGTAGTCGCCTATCTTCGGCGCCACCACGTCGTGCGCGAACTCCTCGACGGTGCGGCGGAGTTCCTCGTGCTCTTCGGAGAGCCGGTGGTCGAGGGACATGTCTTTCGTCACTCCTTGTGGGAGAGGGCGCGGACGGTACGGGAAGGGCTGGGACGGCCCAGTTGTTCGGCCATCCACACGCTCGTGGCGGTGAGGGCGGCCAGATCGACCCCGGTCTCGATGCCGAGGCCGTCGAGCATCCACACGAGGTCCTCGGTGGCGAGGTTGCCGGTCGCGCTCTTCGCGTACGGGCAGCCGCCGAGGCCGCCGGCGGAGGCGTCGACGGTGGTCACCCCGTGGCGCAGGGCGGCCAGGGTGTTGGACAGGGCCTGCCCGTACGTGTCGTGGAAGTGCACGGCGATGCGGGAGGTGGGGACGCCGCCCTCGTTCAGGGCCGTCAGCAGGGCCCGGACGTGTCCGGGGGTGGCGACCCCGATCGTGTCCCCGAGGCTCAGCTCGTCGCAGCCCATGTCCGCGAGGGCCTTGGTCACCCGGACGACCTGCTCGATCGGGACGGCCCCTTCCCAGGGGTCGCCGAAGCACATCGACAGATAGCCCCGCACCTTCAGCCCGGACTCCATGGCCCGGGTGACGGTCGGCTCGAACATGGCGAGCGCCTCGTCCACGGTCCGGTTGAGGTTGGCCTTGGCGAAGGCCTCGGTGGCCGAGGCGAAGACGGCCACCTCGCGGGCGCCGAGCGCCAGGGCCCGATCGAGGCCGCGCTCGTTCGGCACCAGGACGGGGAGGCGCACGGGCAGGTCCCGCACCAGCGGGAACAGCTCCTCGGCGTCCGCCAGTTGGGGCACCCACTTGGGGTGGACGAAGCTGGTCGCCTCAATGGTGGTCAGCCCGGCAGCCGCCAGCCGCCGCACGAACTCGGCCTTCACCGGGGTCGGGACGGCCGACGCCTCGTTCTGCAGCCCGTCCCGGGCGCCGACCTCGTGGATCCGGACCCGGGCGGGCAGCTCCGGATCGGACACGGTCATGGGCAGGCTCATGCCGCCTCCTCCTCGTGCGGCGTCACCACGGCCAGCACCTGGTCCATGGCGACGGTGGTGCCGGGCGCGACGTCCAGTTCGGTGACGGTGCCGGCGTGCGGGGCGGAGATGACGTGCTCCATCTTCATCGCCTCCACCACCAGCAGGCTCTGCCCTGCCTCCACCTCGTCCCCGACGGCCACCTTCACGACGGTCACCGTCCCGGGCATCGGCGCGGCCAGGGTGTCGGCCCCGCCGTGCCGTGCGCCGGACAGCGCCGCCTCGACGGGGTCGTGGTCGAGGACGTGCCAGGAATCCCCCTCGCGGCCGAGCCAGTTCCCGGCGCGGTGGAAGCGGTGGGTCATCCCGTCGAGCGTCACGGTCACGGCGGTGTCGGTGATCCGGTCGTCGGCGGGGGCCTCCACCGTCACGGGTTCGAGGCCCGGTACCCGGAAGGAGAAGGCGAGCGGCTTCGGCGTGCCACCGAGGCGCCATCCGCTCGGCGCGTCGAACGGGTCCGCCCAGCCCTCCCGGGGCGCCGGGGCCAGCGCCGCGCGCCGCACGGCCGCCGCAGCCGCGTACACCTGGTCCGGGACCGCGGCGTCGACCAGGGACTCCGCGTCCCGCTCCACCAGGCCGGTGTCCAACTCGCCGGAGACGACGTCCGGGTGGGCCAGCAGCCGGCGCAGGAAGCCCGCGTTGGTGGGCACGCCCAGGGTGACCAGGTCGGCGAGGGCCGCACGGAGCTTCCGCAGGGCCGTGGGACGGTCTGCCGCGTGGACGATGACCTTCGACAGCATCGGGTCGTACAGGGAGGAGACCTCGGTGCCTTCGAGGAGGCCCGAGTCCGTCCGCACGCCGTCCCCGCTCGGCTCGTTCAGCGAGAGGACCGTGCCGCCGGACGGCAGGAACCCGCGTGCCGGGTCCTCCGCGCAGATCCGCGCCTCGATCGCCCAGCCGTCGAGCCGGACGTCCTCCTGGCCGAAGGACAGCGGTTCGCCGGCCGCGACCCGCAGCTGCCACTCCACCAGGTCGATGCCGGTGATGAGTTCGGTCACCGGGTGCTCGACCTGGAGACGGGTGTTCATCTCCATGAAGTAGTACTGGGACGGGTCGCCGCCCGGCACGATGAACTCGACCGTGCCCGCGCCGACGTAGCCGCAGGAGCGCGCCGCTTCGACCGCCGCCGCGCCCATCGACGCCCGGATCTCCGGGGTGAGCAGGACGCTCGGCGCCTCTTCGATGATCTTCTGGTGACGGCGCTGGAGCGAGCACTCGCGCTCGCCGAGGTGGATCACGTTCCCGTGCGCGTCCGCCAGGACCTGGATCTCGATGTGCCGGGGCCGGTCGATCCACCGCTCCACGAGGAGGGTGTCGTCACCGAAGGAGGAGCGGGCCTCGCGTCGGGCCGCGGCGATCTCGTCCGTGAGCGTCGACAGGTCGCGGACCAGCCGCATGCCCTTGCCGCCGCCGCCCGCGCTCGGCTTGAGGAGGACGGGGGCGCCCAGTGCGCGGGCCGCTTCCTCCAGGTCGGGATCGGCCGCGCCGGGGACCACCGGCACGCCCGCCGCCTTCACGGTCTCCTTCGCCCGGATCTTGTCCCCCATGACGGAGATCGCGTTCGCCGGGGGGCCGATGAAGACCAGGCCCGCGTCCGCGCAGGCCTGCGCGAAGCCGGCGTTCTCGGCGAGGAACCCGTAGCCGGGGTGGACGGCCCCGGCCCCGGTCCGCCGGGCCGCTTCGAGCAGCGCCGGGACCGACAGGTACGACTCGGCGGCCGGCGGCGGGCCGATCCGCACGGCCGTGTCCGCCTCCCGCACGTGCCGGGCGTCGGCGTCCGCGTCGCTGTAGACGGCCACCGAGCGTACGCCCATCGCCCGCAGGGTGCGGATGACGCGGACGGCGATCTCGCCCCGGTTGGCCACAAGGACGGTGTCGAACATGCTCCGAGAACCCCTCACATCCGGAAGACGCCGAACTGGGGGTCACCCAGCGGCGCGTTGGCACAGGCGGTCAGGGCGAGGCCGAGGACCTGTCGGGTCTCCATCGGGTCGATGACCCCGTCGTCCCACAGGCGGGCGGTCGCGTAGTAGGCGTTGCCCTGGGACTCGTACTGCTCGCGGATCGGGGCCTTGAAGGCCTCCTCGTCCTCCGCGCTCCACTCGTCCCCGAGCTGGTCGCGCTTGACGGTCGCGAGGACGGACGCGGCCTGCTCGCCGCCCATGACCGAGATCTTGGCGTTGGGCCACATCCACAGGAAGCGCGGCGAGTACGCCCGGCCGCACATCGAGTAGTTGCCCGCGCCGTAGGAACCGCCGACGACGACCGTCAGCTTCGGGACCCGGGTGGTGGCCACGGCCGTGACCATCTTGGCCCCGTGCTTGGCGATGCCGCCGTGCTCGTAGGCCTTGCCGACCATGAAGCCGGTGATGTTCTGCAGGAAGACGAGCGGGATCCCGCGCTGGTCGCACAGCTCGATGAAGTGCGCCCCCTTCTGCGCGGACTCGGCGAACAGGATGCCGTTGTTGGCGACGATGCCGACCGGGTGGCCGTGGATCCGGGCGAAGCCGGTGACCAGCGTCTGCCCGTACTCGGCCTTGAACTCCTGGAAGCGGGAGCCGTCCACGACCCGGGCGATCACCTCGCGCACGTCGTACGGGGTGCGGGAGTCCACCGGCACCGCGCCGTAGAGCCCGTGCGGGTCGACCTTCGGCTCCTCGGCCGGTTCGACCGACCAGGGCAGCGGCCCGCGCTCGGGAAGGGTGGCGACGATGTTCCGCACGATGCGCAGGGCGTGGGCGTCGTCCTCGGCGAGGTGGTCGGTGACGCCGGAGATCCGGGAGTGGACCTCGCCGCCGCCCAGCTCCTCGGCCGTGACGACCTCGCCGGTTGCCGCCTTCACCAGCGGCGGACCGCCGAGGAAGATCGTGCCCTGGTTCCGCACGATCACGGCCTCGTCGCTCATCGCGGGGACGTACGCGCCGCCCGCCGTGCAGGAGCCGAGGACCGCGGCGATCTGCGGGATTCCGGCGCCGGACATCCGGGCCTGGTTGTAGAAGATCCGGCCGAAGTGCTCGCGGTCCGGGAAGACCTCGTCCTGCATCGGCAGGAAGGCACCGCCCGAGTCGACCAGGTAGAGGCAGGGGAGACGATTCTCCAGTGCCACCTCCTGGGCGCGCAGGTGCTTCTTGACGGTCATCGGGTAGTACGTGCCGCCCTTGACGGTCGCGTCGTTCGCGACGATCACGCACTCGCGTCCGCCGACCCGGCCGATGCCCGCGATGACGCCGGCCGCCGGTGCCTGGTCGCCGTACATGCCGTTCGCCGCCAGCGGGGCCAGCTCCAGGAACGGCGACCCCGGGTCCAGGAGCGCGTCCACCCGGTCCCGCGGCAGCAGCTTGCCGCGCGCGGTGTGCCGGGCCCTCGACTTCTCACCGCCGCCCAGGGCGACCGCCGCGAGCTTGGCGCGCAGGGTCGCCGCCAGCTCGTGATGGGCCGCTTCGTTGGCCTGCCAGGCCGCGGACGCGGGATCCGCCGCGCTCGCCAGCACAGGTGCCTGCTGCATCCCTCGAGCTCCCTTGCTCGGTTAATGAGCGTTAACGTATGGCGCCCAGGTTAACGACCGCTAACCGGGTTGTCTAGAATCGATTCATGACCCCGACCGCCACCGGCAGGACCGCCGTCCCGACGCGACGCGAGCAGATCCTCAAGGAAGCCGCCCGCCTCTTCGCCGAGCGCGGCTTCCACGGCGTCGGCGTGGACGAGATAGGTGCCGCCGTCGGCATCAGCGGTCCCGGCCTCTACCGCCACTTCCCGGGCAAGGACGCGATGCTCGCCGAGCTGCTCGTCGGCATCAGCGAGCGGCTGCTCGACGGGGGGCGGCTGCGGGCCGAGGAGTCCGACGGGGACGCGCGCGCCCTGCTCGGCTCCCTCATCGACGGACACATCGACTTCGCCCTCGACGACCGGCCGCTCATCACCCTCCACGACCGCGAGCTGGACCGGCTCAAGGACGAGGACCGCAAGCGGGTCCGGCAGCTCCAGCGGCAGTACGTCGAACTGTGGGTCGCGGTCGTGCGCGAGCTGTACCCGGCCGCGGAGGAGTCGGAGTCCCGCACGGCCGTCCACGCGGTCTTCGGCCTCCTCAACTCGACCCCGCACCTGGCCGCGCTCGGCCGCCGCCCCATGGAGGACCTGTTGCGCCGCCTGGCCCACGGAGCCTTCGGGGCACTCGCCCGCTGACGGGGGGCGGCCGCACGCCCGGACGCGGGAAAGGGAACCAGTCGTTCCGGGACGGACACGGGTCCACGGCGCGGAACGGGGGCCCGCCGGCCCCGGGGCTCGTACAGAATGAACCCCATGCCGATACCCAGCCGCCCCGCCCTCATCGAGCACCTCGTCCGCACCCGGATCGCCGGAGACGTCGCCACCCCGCGCGACAACAACCTCTCCCACTACCGCAAGCTCGCCAACGGCGACCGGCACTACTGGCTCGGCCTGGAGCTCGGCGACCGCTGGACCGACGAACAGGACGTGCTCGCCGTCATGGCCGAGCGGTGCGGCGTCGTCGACGACCCGGCCCACCGGGTCGGCCAGGACACCATCGACCCCGAACTGACCGTCGACGGCCTCGACCGCATGGCCGCACGGCTCCGCAAGGCCGCCGCCGGGCGGGAGCGGGTCCTCTTCGCGACCGGTCACCCCGGCGCGCTCATCGACGTCCACGGCCGGGTCGCCGCCGCACTGCGCGCCCAGGGCTGCGAGATCGTCCGGATCCCCGGCGGACTCATCGCCGACGAGGGGTACGTGGTGCAGTTCGCGGACGTCGCCGTCTTCGAGCGGGGAGCGAGCCTGTGGCACACCCACTCCCCGGAGCCGATGAACGCGATCCTCGACGCGCTCGGCGAGGAGGGGCGGCCCGATCTGGTGATCGCGGACCACGGCTGGGCCGGGCGGGCGGGGCAGCGGGGGATCGACTCGGTCGGCTACGCGGACTGCAACGACCCCGCGCTCTTCATCGGCGAGGCCGAGGGCACCATGCAGGTCACGATTCCGCTCGACGACCACGTCCTGGACCCGCGCTTCTACGAGCCGCTGACGGCGTACACCCTGGCGGCGGCGGGCCTGGCGGCCTGAGGCCCCGCCGGGCCGGGCCGGGGCGCGGACGGCGCCGCCCGCCCGCGGGCGGCCCTCACGGCGCGGTCCGGTGCGGTGCCGTCCCAGCCGCCGGAGCCGGTGGGCTGGCCGCCGAGCAGGCCGCCCGCGACGGCCTTGGCGGCGGCGATGCCGAGGTTCGCCGCCGCTGCCACGACCACGGTGGAGGTGCTTTCGGCGTTCTCCGTCATGACCGGACGGTACGGTCGGCCGTCAGCGCGGGACGCGAACGACACCCTCCTGGATGACGGAGATCGCCAGGCGTCCGTCCTGGGTGTAGATCCGGGCCTGGCCGAGACCGCGCCCGCCGGACGCGGTCGGCGACTCCTGGTCGTACAGGAGCCATTCGTCGGCCCGGAAGGGGCGGTGGAACCACATGGCGTGGTCCAGGGACGCCCCGACGACGTCCCCGACGGCCCAGCCGCCCCGCCCGTGGGCGAGGAGCACCGAGTCGAGCAGGGTCATGTCGGAGACGTAGGTGGCCAGGACGACGTGCAGCAGGGGGTCGTCGGCCAGTTTGCCGTTGGCGCGGAACCAGACCTGGGAGCGCGGTTCCCGGGGCTGCCCGACCGAGCCCCACGGGGGGACGTCCACATAGCGGAGGTCCACCGCGGCCCTGGCTTCGACCAGGCGGTCCGCCACGTCGCGGGGGAGGTGGCGGGGGAGCATCTCGGCCGGTGTGGGGAGGGACTCCGGGTCCGGGGCGGGCGGCATGTCCGCCTGGTGGTCCAGGCCCTCCTCGTACGTCTGGAAGGACGCCGAGAGGTGGAAGATCGGCTGGCCGTGCTGGACGGCCACGACCCGTCGGGTCGTGAAGGAGCGGCCGTCGCGGATGCGGTCCACGTTGTAGACGATCGGCACGCCGGGGTCGCCGGGGCGCAGGAAGTACGCGTGGAGCGAGTGCGGGAGCCTCGGGGCCCCGCCCGCCGGAGCGGGGGCGAGGTCCGGGGAGGCGCCGGGCACGGTCCGCCCCGCCGCCACCAGCGCCTGGGCGGCCACCTGGCCGCCGAAGACGCGGGGGACGAGCGAGGAGCGGGACTCCCCCCGGAAGATGTCCTGCTCGATCCGCTCCAGGTCGAGCAGATCGAGCAGGTCGTCCAGTGCTTCGGGCACTTACAGGCCCATCGACTTGGCGATGATCGACTTCATGATCTCGCTGGTGCCGCCGTAGATGCGGTTGACGCGGTTGTCGGCGTAGAGGCGGGCGATCGGGTACTCGTTCATGTAGCCGTAGCCGCCGTGCAGCTGGAGGCAGCGGTCGATGACGCGGTGGGCGACCTCGGTGCAGAAGAGCTTGGCGCTCGCGGCCTCGGCCGGCGAGAGCTCGCCCGCGTCCAGGGCCTCCAGGGCGCGGTCGGCGACGGCCTCGGCGGCGTCGACCTCGGCCTGGCAGGCGGCCAGCTCGAACTTGGTGTTCTGGAAGGAGGCGACCGGCTTGCCGAAGACCGTGCGCTCCGTGACGTACTGCTGGGCGAAGCGGACGGCGGCCTTGGCCTGGGCGTAGGCGCCGAAGGCGATGCCCCAGCGCTCGGAGGCCAGGTTGTGGCCGAGGTAGTAGAAGCCCTTGCCCTCCTCGCCGAGCAGGTCCTCGACGGGGACCTTGACGTCGACGAAGGCCAGCTCGGCCGTGTCGGAGGTGCGCAGGCCGAGCTTGTCCAGCTTGCGGCCGATGGAGTAGCCCTCGGACTTGGTGTCGACGGCGAAGAGGGAGATGCCGAAGCGGCGGTCGTCCTCCGACGGGGCGGAGGTCCGGGCGCAGACGATCACGCGGTCGGCGTGGACGCCACCGGTGATGAAGGTCTTGGCGCCGTTGAGGACGTAGTGGGTGCCGTCCTCGGAGAGCTTGGCGGTGGTCTTCATGCCCGCGACGTCGGAGCCGGTGCCCGGCTCGGTCATGGCGAGCGCCCACATCTCCTCGCCGGTGACGAACTTCGGCAGGTAGCGCTTCTTCTGCTCGTCGGTGGCGAGCATCTTGATGTAGGGCAGGGCGAGCAGCACGTGGACGCCGGAGCCGCCGAACTGGACGCCCGCGCGCGAGGTCTCCTCGTAGAGGACGGCCTCGAACTTGTGGGTGTCCAGGCCCGCGCCGCCGAACTCCTCGGGGACGTTGATCCCGAAGATGCCCAGCTCGCCGAGCTTGTCGTAGAACTCGCGCGGCGCCTGGCCCGCGGCGAACCACTCGTCGTAGACGGGGACGACCTCGGCCTCGATGAAGGCGCGGATGGTCTCCCGGAACGCCTCGTGGTCCTCGTTGAATACGGTACGGCGCACGAGCCGCCTCCTTCGGTTCCTGTCCTGGTCCGGCCGGTCGCTCCAGCGCCCCGACTTTTGTCTAAGCGCTTGCTCAGCCTTTGTCAGTCGAAGTTACCCATCGGTCACCCCTCCTGTCCAGACTCCGCGCCTGTGATCCAGCGCCCTTCGGAGGCGTCGTACGCGTACGTCGGCCTTCCCTTGGCCCCGCTGGTGCGGAAGGGCTTCCCGTCGTCCGTGATCCCGGTGCTCCCCGTGCGCCCCCCGGAGCTCCACTCCAGCTCCAGGTACCAGCGGCAGTCGCAGCCCGCCGTCCGCGCGGCGACGACGAACTCCTCGGGCTCGGAGGCGGTGACGGCGTACGGGAAGGAGACGGCCGGGATCGTCCGCCCCTCGGCCCCGGAGGCGTCGTACCCGTCGACGGGCCGGGCGACCGGGCGCGGCCGGTCGAGGTCCACGGCGAAGTGGCGCGGGGTGACGGCACCGCCGCAGCCGGCGTCCGTCCGGTACGCGTTCCACGGCAGCGGCGCGGCCCGGTCGACCACGCGCACGTGCAGGGCCTGGAGGACCACGGCGGTGGACGGCGACCGGCCCTGGAGGGTGATCCGCACGAGCGCCTCCCCGCCGTGCACGGCCCGGTGCGCCCCGACCCACGCCCCGGCATCGGCCGCGACCGGTGGTGGGGCGACCGTGCGGGGGGCCCGGTCCACGAGGTAGGTGTGCCCGCAGCCGCCCTGCCAGAGTTGGGGGTCGACGGTCCAGGTGAAGGGGACGGGCTCCCCCTCGGGGACGGCCCGCCCTTCGGGAACGGAGGTGGGGGCGGCGCCGGAGGGGGTGCGCGAGGGGCGGTCGAGCAGGACGGCGACCAGCGCCAGGACCACGGCCAGGACGGCGACGGCCACCCCGACGGCCGTCGCCGTGCGGCGGGGGCGCGGTGCTTTCGCCGCGGAGGCCGAGGGCGGCGACGGCAGCGAGGACGCCGAGGGGGGTGCGGGCGGCGGGGGTGTCGAGGGCGCCGCGGGCGGGGGAGCGGGTGAGGGTCCGGGTGCGGCGGCCGGTGGCGGTGCGGCGGGCGGCGTGGGCGCGGGAGGCGGTGCCGGGAGGCGGGCGCGGTCCGCGCGGGTCCAGGCCGCCTCCAGGGCGCGCCGCTCCTCCCCGTCCGCGCCGCAGAGCCGGGCCAGCCGGTCCAGGACGGCGAAGCCCTCCGGCACGCTCTCCCCGGAGCCGTACCGGTGCAGCGTGGAAGCGCTCACGTTCAGGCGCCGGCCCAGCGACGCGTAGCTGCGGCCGTCGCGCTCCTTGAGGGCGCGCACCCGCGAGGCGAGGTCCTCGACCGCCGCGCCCTTCGACCTCTCCGTGGGGTTCCCCATCAGACCGACCACCCGTCACCGTTCCACACCGTGTTCCACCGCCCATGTCCTCCCACGTCAGGAGGGGTGGAACGGTTCCGGGACGGCCGGGACGGGCTGAGGCGTTGCGGGGGCTCCCGCCCCGCCCCGAGGCTGGTCCGTGTTCCGATCGACCGCACCACCTGGGGGAATCCCGACATGACCAGCAGGTTCCGCTCCACCCTCGCCGTCTCCACCGTCGCCGTCGGCCTGGTGGCCCTGGCGGCCGTCCCGTCCAACGCGGACGGCACCACCGCCCGGGCGGCCCAGCAGCCCGCCTTCCTGGCGCCGTCGCAGATGCCGCGGTCCTCGACGCCCTGGACCGCCGACCCGGTCGCCCAGGGCCTCCCCGAGTACGGCCTGTTCTGCGCGCCGGGAGTCGTCCCCGCCCAAGGCACCCGCCACCGCACCTTCCGCACCGAGCTCGACACCGGCGGCCTCCAGGTCACCACCGTCACCGAGACCGAGGGCCAGGCGGTCCGCCTGGCCGGTGCCCTGCGGCGGGCGCTCGCCGGCTGCGCCGAGCGCCTGGAGCAGGAGGACCCGGGGACCGAGGCGGTCGGCCGGTACCACGGCGAGATCGCGGTGGAGGAGGGCGCCCACGTCTACAGCCTGGACACCGCGAACCCGGAGGTCGGCAGCACGGACGTCCACCTCTTCTCCGTCGGCCGTGACGGACGGACCGTCACCTACGTGGAGTGGGGGCAGATGGGCGACTTCGAGCAGGCCCCGCTCAAGGCCTTCCGGAAGACCACGGCCACCGCCGTGAACAAGCTCTGGCGCTGACGCCCTCCGGGGGCGGAACGCCGCGATCGACAGAAGCGCGCCGGGCCCTCGGGAGGTGCGCCCGAAGGGGCCCGTGCCCCGGGTGCGGACGGGTGGCGTCACGCGGCCGGAGCCGTGGCCCGCACCCGGGTCACGGAGTGCCGAGGGCGAACCACAGCTCCATGCGCACGTCCGGGTCGTCCAGGTCGCGGTCGAGGAGCGTCGCGCAGCGGGTGATCCGCTGGCGGACGGTGTTGCGGTGGACGCCCAGGGCCACCGCCGTCCGGTCCCAGCTGCCGTGCAGCGACAGCCAGGTGCGCAGCGTCTCCCTGAGCGGTTCGTTCAGACGGGCGAGGAGGGCCCGGGCGTGGGCGGCGGCCTCGTCCGGGTCCACCAGGGAGGCGAGGCCGCCCGGGTGGTGGCGCACCAGCGCCGCCCGGGTGGCCTCGGCCCGGCGCAGCGCCCGTGCCGCCTGCGCGTCGGCGGCGGGGAGTTCCGCCGCCCCGGCCGGAGCGGATGCCCCGAGCGTCCAACCGGGCCGAGCGGTGACGGGGGACGAGGCGGGGAGCAGGAGGCGCACGGGGGCGCCTGTCTCCACCAGCGCCGTCCCCAGCGCAGCCGCCAGGCCCGCAGCCGCGAACGGGGTGCCGTCGCCGCCCTTCGCATGGACCACCGTCCAGGGGCCCGGGTCCAGGGCGGAAGCCGCCTCCGCCGGGGAGGCGCCCAGGAGCAGCCGGACCAGGGCCCCGTCCCGCACCGCCGCGTCCGTGCCCTGCTGCGGTGCCGTCAGGAGGGAGAGCAGGACCACCGCGACGCCCGCGATGGTGTGGTCGCCGGGGTCCCGCCGCTCCGCCGCCACCCCCAGCGCCGGTCCGTCGCCGCCGCCGAGCGCGTACGCCGCCAGGCGCAGGCCCCCGTTCTCAGAGCTCGCGGAGGCCGGCCCGCCGGGGCGCGGACCCAGGACCCCCGCCAGTTCCCGCAGCGCCCGGGTCGCCTGCGCCGGGACCTCCCGGCCGGCTGCCGCCGCCTCGGTGCCGTCAGGGGAGAAGAGGACCGCCCGGCCGCCGAGCCGGGAGGCGAGCGCGGCGAGGACCGCCGGGACCGGGGCGGGCCGGGCCGCGGCCGTCGCGAGGGACTGCTGGGCCTCCGTCACCCGGCGCAGCTCGTGCAACCGGGCCTCTGCCATCAGACGCCACACGGCCCGCGCCACCGCCGTGAACGGGGTCCGCGGCGGCACCTCCAGGAGCGGGAGGCCCCGACGGGCGCAGGCCTCGACCAGCTCCGTCGGGACCGTGTCGTGGACCGGAGCCACCCCGAAGCCGAGCGCCGCCGCCCCCGCCTCCACGACCCGCTCCACGTACCGCACCGGGTCGGTGAGCTGCACGCCCGCCGTCAGCAGCAGTTCGCCGCCCAAGAGGTACGGATGGGGGTCGGCCATCTCCGAGGTGTGCACCCAGTGCAGGGAGACGTCCTCGGGGCCGGCGAGCAGGCGCAGGCCCAGCTCCCGGCGGGCCAGCAGCGCGGTGAGCGGGACGGGGGGCGCGGGCGGGGTGGAGCCGGGCTCCGGAGCGGCCATGTGCTGGACCTTTCGCACATCAATGGAGGACACAATGGAGGAAACGTACACTTCAAGGACGCATTCCGGCGTCTTACTGTCGTCATCACCCCGCCGACCCCTCAGGAGGACCCCGACCATGAGCAGCAGCGACCAGAACGCCTTCCGCGGCCCGATCGACTCGTCCCGTGTCCCGCGGTACGCCGGTCCCGCGACGTTCGCCCGTCTGCCGCGGCTCGACGAGGTCGGCACCACCGACGTCGCCGTGGTCGGCATCCCCTTCGACAGCGGCGTCTCCTACCGTCCCGGCGCCCGCTTCGGCGGCAACGCCATCCGTGAGGCCTCCCGCCTGCTGCGCCCCTACAACCCGGCACAGGACGCCTCCCCGTTCGCGCTCGCCCAGGTCGCCGACGCCGGTGACATCGCGGTCAACCCCTTCAACATCAACGAGGCCGTCGAGACCATCGAGGCCGCCGCCGACGACGTGCTCGCCACCGGCGCCCGGATGATGACCCTCGGCGGCGACCACACCGTCGCCCTGCCGCTGCTGCGCTCGGTCGCGAAGCAGCACGGCCCGGTCGCCCTGCTGCACTTCGACGCCCACCTCGACACCTGGGACACCTACTTCGGCGCCGAGTACACCCACGGCACCCCGTTCCGCCGCGCCGTCGAGGAGGGCATCCTCGACACCTCCGCCCTGTCGCACGTCGGCATCCGCGGCCCGCTCTACGGCAAGCAGGACCTCACCGACGACGAGAAGATGGGCTTCGGCATCGTCACCTCGGCGGACGTCTACCGCCGCGGCGCCGACGAGGTCGCCGACCAGCTCCGCCAGCGCATCGGCGACCGCCCGCTGTACGTCTCCATCGACATCGACTGCCTCGACCCGGCCCACGCCCCCGGCACCGGCACCCCCGAGGCGGGCGGCATGACCTCCCGCGAGCTCCTGGAGATCCTGCGCGGCCTCTCCTCCTGCAACCTGGTCGGCGCCGACGTCGTCGAGGTCGCCCCGGCCTACGACCACGCGGAGATCACCGCCGTCGCCGCCTCCCACACGGCGTACGAGCTGACCACGATCATGTCCCGTCAGATCGCCGCGGCGCGCGACGCCCAGTAGTCTCCGCGGCGCGGGCCGGACGC
>NZ_JBHYMF010000128.1:0-20363 GCF_042742855.1 Streptomyces sp. NPDC058877
GAACTCGACCTCCTCGTCGGTGCCGACGACGTCCTCCTGGAGCTCGCCCTCGCCGGAGCCGTCGGCTGGATCGCCGGCTACCCCAACGCCTTCCCCACCAGCTGCGCGGCCCTCTACCGCGCTGCGGTCGAGGGCGACCTGGGCACCGCCCTGCCGCTCTACAAGTCCCTGCACTCCCTGCTGCGCTGGGACTCCAAGACGGAGTTCGTCCAGTCCATCAAGCTCTCCATGGACATCGCCGGCCGTCCGGGCGGCCCGACCCGTCCGCCGCGGCATCCCCTCACCGGCGCGGTCGAGGCCGCGGTCCGCACCGCCACGGAGAAGGCCGTGGCCAACGGGCACCGCTGACGGCAGCACACCACCGGTACCCACCCTGCTCTCCTCCACCCGGACGCACCCCTCCCAGGAGGCTTCCCCCGTGACCGACACGCCCGTCCTCACCTCGCGCAACCCGGCCGACCCGGCCGACGTCCTCTTGCAGGTCCCCAGCCCCGGCGCCTTCGCCGCCGTCGACACCGTCGAACGGGCCCGCGCCGCCCAGCCCGGTTGGCTGCGGGCCGGGGCCGCAGCCCGATCGGCCGCCCTGAACGCGGTCGCCGCCGCCATCGAGGCCGCGGCCGGCGAACTCGCCGACCTCGTCGTGCGCGAGGTGGGCAAGCCGCTCGCCGAGGCCCGCGCCGAAGTCGCACGCACCGTTGCGATCTGGCGCTACTACGCCCAGGCCCCCTTCGAACACACCGGCGCCGTCCACGAGACCGCGGCGGGGGAGGGGCTCCTCCTGACCAGGCGCCGCCCGCACGGCGTGGCCGGACTCATCACGCCCTGGAACTTCCCCCTCGCGATCCCGACCTGGAAGGCCGCTCCGGCGCTCGCCGTCGGGAACACCGTCGTCCTCAAGCCGGCCCCGGAGGCCACCGCCTGTGCCCTGCGCCTGGCCGAGATCCTCCAGCACCACCTCCCCGAGGCGGTGTTCACCGTCCTCCCCGGTGGTGCGACGGAGGGCAACGCGCTGGTATCGGCCGTCGACGTCGTCTCCTTCACCGGCTCCACACCCGTCGGACAGGCCGTGGCGAGGGCCGCGACCGCCCGTGGCATTCCGGCGCAGGCCGAGATGGGCGGCCTCAACGCCGCGCTCGTCCTCCCCGATGCCGACATCGAGCAGGCCGCGGGCCACATCGCCGCAGCCCTCGCCGGCTACGCGGGACAGAAGTGCACCGCCACCAGCCGCGTCATCGCGGTCGGCGCTGCCCTCGAACCACTCCGCGAGGCCCTCTCCGAAGCGCTGAAGGCCCTCCCCGTCGGCGACCCCAAGGACCCGGTGACCGTGTGCGGGCCGCTCATCCACGAAGACGCCCGCGACCAGGTGGTCGAAGCGGCCCGGGGACTGTCCGCACTCGTCGGCGGCGCCCCGCTGGACGGCCCCGGCTGGTACACGGCCCCGACCTTGGTCGAGAAGGTCTCCCCGGGGCACCGGCTGCTGCGTGAAGAGGTCTTCGGGCCCATCGCCTCCCTGCTCGCCGCCGATGACCTCGCCCATGCGGTCCGGATCGCCAACTCCGTTCCGTACGGCCTGGTGACCTCGGTCCACACGGCCGACCTGAACACGGCCCTGCACGGTCTCGACCTGCTCGACACGGGGATGATCCGGCTCAACGCCCCTTCCACCGGAGTGGACTTCCACCTGCCGTTCGGCGGCTCCAAGTCCTCCAGCCACGGGCCGCGCGAGCAGGGCAGGGCGGCGCTCGACTTCTACACCTCGAGCCGGACGTACACCCTGGCACCGGCCGGCCCGACCCCCTGATCCCGCACGCCGGCGATGCCGATCCCCAAGGAGGGCACCACCGTACGCACCGCGCGCCGACGGGCGCCCCGGCCCACCGGGGCGCCCGGTGTGCAACCCGCGGACCGCGTGGCGCGCCCGCCCTCGCGGTCCCGCGGAGGACTGCCCGGGGAGAACCGCGGCGCGCCACCGTCCTCCTCATCCCACCGAGGCATCCCATGAATCCCGCGTACGCAACCGTCGACCACGTCTTCACCGTTCCCCTGGACCACTGGGCCCCCGACGGCCCCACCCTCCGGGTCTTCGCCCGTGAGGTCGCCGATCCGGCACGCGCCGGAGAGGAACTCCCCTGGCTGCTCTACCTCCAGGGCGGTCCCGGCGGCAAGTCCCCCCGGCCCGCAGCGGGTTCGCCCGGCTGGCTGCCCCACGCCCTCAAGACGCACCGGGTGCTGCTGCTCGACCAGCGAGGCACCGGCCGTTCCACCCCGATCACCGCACGCTCCGCAGCCCGCTTCGCATCGCCGGAGCGACTCGCCGACCACCTCGCGCACTTCCGGGCCGATGCGATTGTCGCCGATGCCGAGTGCATACGGCGCGCACTCTGCGGCGACGCCCCCTGGGAGACGCTCGGCCAGAGCTACGGCGGCTTCCTCACCCTCACCTACCTCTCCCAGGCACCCGCAGGCCTGCGCGCCTGCTACGTCACCGGTGGCCTGCCCGGTCTCACCGCCACCGCCGATGACGTCTACGCCCGGACCTACCCCCGGGTCCGTGACCGGGTCCTCGACTTCTACGCCCGCTACCCCGAGGACGCCCACCGCCTCCGGGAGATCACCGACCTCCTCACGGCCGAGGAGGTCCGTCTCCCGAACGGAGACCTGCTCACCCCGCGTCGCCTGCGCACCCTCGGACTCCTGCTCGGGATGGGCGACGGCTTCGAGCGCCTCCACTGGCTGCTCGACGAATCCGTCGACGCGTCGAGCCGAGCCCAAGGCGAGCTGACCGAGACCTTCCTCCAACAGGTGATGTTCCTGACCGGTTTCACCGACAATCCGCTCTTCGCCGTCATGCAGGAGAGCCTCTACGGGCAGGGCGACGGGCCCACCGCCTGGGCGGCCGACCGTGCCCTGGCCGGCCTTCCGGAGTTCGCGGCGGGAGCCGACCCCCTCCTGCTCACCGGCGAGATGATGTACCCCTGGATGTTCCACGAGATCAGCGGCCTGCGTCCGTTCGCCGAGGCCGCCGACCTGCTCGCCGCCCGCACCGACTGGCCGCCGCTCTATGACCGTCGCCGCCTCGCGGCGAACGAGGTGCCGCTCGCCGCGGTCGTCTACCACGACGACATGTACGTGGACGCCGGGCTGTCCCTGCGCACGGCCCGCGAAGTCGGGGCCGCGCGCGTCTGGGTCACGAACGAGTGGGAGCACGACGGTCTTTCGGCCTCGGGCGGCCGTGTTCTCGCCCGGCTGAGGGAGATGGCGTCCGGCCGGGCCTGACCCCCGTTCCCGCCGTGCCTACGGGAGGGCGTCCGGAACCGTGGGGGCGGTGCCGCACAGCGCCCGCAGGGTGAACGCCCTCATGGCTCCGTCGATCGGGTGGGGCTGCGGCTTCCCCGAGGCGTCCGGCTCGTTCCACCGGATGAGGTTCACCGCCACCGACATCTGCCGCTTGCCGTCGGCACTGCTCATGGACATCGTCCCGGCACCCCAGACCGTGCCGTCATGCCCCCAGAAGGTGCCGCAGGGCAGGTCGAACCGGTGCAGGCCGAGCCCGTACTGGATGGGCGATCCGTCCAGTGCGCGGGCCGGGACCGTGCGCTTCATCTCGTCCAACGACGCCCGGCTGACGATGTCACCGGTGAGCAGCCGGGCGTAGAAGCGGTTCAGGTCATCCATGGTCGACACCAGCGCGGCTGCCGTTCCCACCCAGGACGCGTCGTAGACGCTGTAGTCGCGCGGCGGGTCGACCAGGCCGTAGAACGACTCGTACATCCGCGGATGCGGGCCTTCGACGTGGGGTCCCGTGGGGAACCCGGTGTGTCGGAGTCCGGCCCGCTCGATGACGTTCCGGGTGATGTACTCCTCCGCCGGCATTTCGGTCACCCGTTCCAGGAGTTCGCCGAGGATCAGCCAATTGGTGTTCGAGTACACCCCGGTGGATCCGCCGGGCTCGCCGACGGGGGGCGCGGAGAGCCCCATATCGATCAGCTCGGCCGGTCGGAACGTGCGGAACCGGTTGTCGTCGAGACTCCGTGTCGAAACGTCCAGTCGGTCGGGGAAGCCCTGGAGCGACGGGAACGCGTAGGGAAGGTAGTCGGGGATGCCGCTCGTGTTGTGGAGCAACATCCGGACGGTGATCTTCCTGCCCCGTTCGCCCGGCACCACGTCCGGCAGGTGGTCGCCCACGGGCGCGTCGAGCCGAATCCTTCCCCGCTCCACCTGCTGCAGGACGGCGGCGGCGGTGAAGGTCTTGGTGATGCTGCCGACCCGGTGCCGCATGTCCGCCCGTACGGGACGGCCGGTCGCGACGTCGGCCACCCCGGAGGCGCCGCGCCACGTCCTGCCGTCGTTCCGCACCTCGGCGAACACCCCCGGTACCCCGGCGCGATGGACGTCGTCGAGGGACCTCTGCAGTGCGGTGGGGTGGAAATCCGTGGATGCAGGCGCACCTCCGGCGGGGGGTGCGTCCGGTCGGCCGGACGCGGGAGCCGCCGTGAAGGCGCCCGTCCCCGCACCCAGCGCGGCCACGACCGCCCACAGTGCCAGTCGTATCCTCATGACGACGTTCCTCTCGTGTTCGCTCTCGAGTTCGTTTTCGGGTGTGCGTGGAGGGACCGGTCCCGGGGCCCGGCCCGTGGGACCGTGGACCTCGTCCCGGTCGGCCCGTCGCCGAGCAGCTCAAACGGCCAGAGCACGACGCAGAACGGCACCGAGCTCGGCGTTCTGCCGCTGCGAGACCTCGGCTGAGAGGATCGCCTGCGAGCCGTGGAAGGTACCGGGCCACTGGTGCAGTTCCACGGACACGCCCGCCTGCAGCAGACGGACCGCATAGGCGATGCCCTCGTCGCGGTTCGGGCAGTACTCGGCAGTGGCGACGTAGGCCGGCGGAAGGCCGGACAGATCGGCGGCCCGGGCGGGAGCGGCGTACGGGGTGGCGGGCCGGTTCCCCAGGTAGTGCCGCCAGGCCGTGACGGCCTTGCCCCGGTGGTACCAGGGCGTGTTGGTGAAGTTCCGCGCCGACCAGGTGTCGAGCCGGTCGTCGAGCCCCGCTTGGTTGAGCAACTGGAAACGGATCGACGGCCCCCGCTCGTCCCGCGCCCGCAGCGCCACCCCGGCTGCCAGACCGCCACCGGCACTGTGACCGCCGACCGCGATCCGCGCAGGGTCGAAGCCGAGCCCGACCGCGTGCTCGGCGGCCCAGCAGAGCACGGCGTAGGCGTCGTCCAGGGCCGCCGGATAGGGGTGCTCCGGTGCCAGCCGGTACCCCACCGAGATCACCACCGTGCCGGAGGTCTCCGCGATGCGGGTGGCCCACGGGTGCTCGGTGTTCACGTCCCCCATGACGTACCCACCGCCGTGTAGCCAGACCACCGCCCCTTCCGCCCGGCACGGCCGGTAGATCCGTACCGGCACGCCCGGACCGGCGGGCACCACGCGGTCCTCGACCGCCACCTCCGGGGCGTCCGGCACGGGTACCGCGGCTGCGAGCCCGGCGAAACGGCCGCGAGCAGAGACCGGGTCGGACAGGTCGGTCTGCGGGAAGAACGGGATGAACGCTTCGAGTTCGGGATCCATGACGACCATCCTCCGGGGCCGCACTCCGGGGAATCATCCGCCATCCGTCGCACGTCCCGCCCCGATCGCGCGCCGTTGGGCGCGTCCCGCTCCGGCTGCGGTCTGCCATCCTTTCCGTCATGGAGGCATTGGCCGAACGTCTGTCGGGACTCGATCCGTACGTTGACGGGGTGATCCGCATCGTCGCGTTCTACGACACCCTGATGCGCCGCCGAGTGGACCTTCCGGCGCTCGTCCGGGCCTCGGCCGGCCTGGCCGAGTGCGTCGTGGGGGTACGGCTCCACGGCACCGGCCGGTCAATCCGTGTCTCGCCCCACGGCACGGCCGCGCCCGACGCGTCGAAGTCCGCTTCCACCACGGTTCCGATCACCCTCGACGAGGAGGAGATCGGTACGGCGTGGCTGGAGCGGCCGGGCCCGCCCCACCCGCTCGACGAAGTGCTCCTCGACCGGCTCGCCCTTGCCGCCGCGGCTGCCGCGGAGCGCTACGGCCCGGCCCGTACCACCATGGCCGACCCGGCCCTCGTCGAACTGGTCGTCAGCCGGGACAGCGATGCCGCCGCCAGAGCGCGGGCGCTGCGCCTCCTCGGTTTCGCCGTCGACCTTCCGGTGCACGTCGTCGCCGTACGGACCGGGCTCCCGCTCGACCGGATCGGCACCCTGGTCTGCCCGGCCCGCCCGGTGAAGACGGCCCTGCTCGCCGACGCGGGGGTCATCTTGGCCACGGCCCTGGACCGGACCCGGTTTCCCGCAGCCGTACAAGCCGGCATCGGTGCTGCCCACCGCCCGGACCTCGCCTGGTGCCAGGCCCGTACGGCCCTGCGCTTCGCCACCTCGCGGGAACCCGTCGTCCACCACGCCGACCTGGGTGCGCTCGCTCTGCTCGCGGCCGTTCCCGAGCACGTCGCACGGGACAACCCGGATGTGGTCGCGCTCGACCTGCTGCTCCCGGAGGACGTGGAGGTACTGGACGCCTACTGCGCCTCTTCCTCCGTCCGCCGTGCCGCCGAACTCCTCCACCGCCACCACAGCAGCATCGCCCGCCGCCTCGATCACATCGGCAGGACGCTCGGTCTGGATCCCACCACCCCCGCGGGGCTGACCCGCGTCCGACTCGCCCTCGTCATCCGGAGGCTGATCGATGACGGAGCAGAGCGCTGAGGACCCGTCCGTCGACGGTCGAGCGTGCGGCCGAGGCGCTGTCGAAGGGCGTCGGCCCGTCCACCTGACGAGTGCCCGGAGCTGCAGCGCCTCCGGTGCCCACCGCCCGGCTCGGCGCGTACCCGTTGCTCGGGGCGGTGGAACCGCAGCGCGCGTGGAAGCGGGAATCGGCGCCGCTCGTGTCAGGCGAGGTCCGGTCCGCCTCGCCGAGCGAACCGGGCCCGAGCGGCCTCGTGGGCGGCGCGCAGGAGTCGCACCACCGTGTTCGCCGTCCTCTCACCGGGATTGACCACGGCGATCCAGCCGAGCGCTCCGTACACGGGGTGCGGCACGATGCGGTCGACGGCGGCGTGGTCGTGGGCACGGCTGATGCTCCGCGGGTCCTCCCCGATGAGGCTGCAGAACGTTGCACGGTCGATCCGTACGTTCACGCGCCAGCGCCCCGGAGCGTCGAGTGCGGAGGCTTCGTCCCCGGGGTGGTCCTTGGTGACGATCGTTCCGAAGGGCTGTGTGCGGGTGGGGACCTGGCCGTCGGGGGCGTAGTAGAAGAACGCGTCTCCCCAGGCGATTTCGGGGGAGCCGTCTCCCGGCCCGGGCAGGAGCACGAGTGAACCGTCGAGTTCTCGCACCGCCGCGATGATCTGTTCCATACTCATGGTTCAAGCGTGACCTTCAAGTGCCTCTGTGGGGTTTGTCGGTGGGCGAGAACGCGATCGGTTCGCGAGGGGGGCCGTTGAGGACGGTCGACGTCGCCGGGGAATCGGGGTACTCGGTGCAGCAGGTGCGCGACCTGGAGCGGCTGGGGGTCATCCCTCCAGCCGCTCGATCGAGCAATGGATACCGCTGCTACACGTCGATCCACGTGACGGCTCTGCGCGCTTACCGCGGACTCGCCGGTGCCATCGGGTCCGTTGCGGCCCGACAGTTGCTCGCGGAGGTGCGGACGGAGACGATCGAGGCCGCGGCCTCGGCGATCAGCGCGGTGCACGTGCGACTCGCACGGGAGCGGGAGGAGGTCCTGCACGCCCAACGGGCGTGGGAGGCGATCCGGGACGAGGGGGCTGCGCCCGAGCCGGAACGGGAGGGCGACGCGATGACGATCACCCAGCTGTCGGCAGCGCTCGGCGTCCGTCCGTCGACCCTGAGGTTCTGGGAGCAGGAGGGGCTCGTCGCTCCGGAGCGGGTGACGTCCTTGCAGGCGCGTCGGTACGGAGTTCCGGCCATCAGGGCGGCCAGGATCGTCGTGGCCCTCCGCGGCGCCGGGTACGGTGTTCCCGCGGTGCGCGACGTCATGGCGTCCCTCGGCCACCTCGACGGTTCGGGAGAGGTCCAGCACGTCCTGCGCCAGCGCCTGGACCGGATCGCCGGGCGGACCGTGGCCCTGCTCCGTGCGGGCGCGGACCTGGCGGCCGTGATCACTTCCGCAGGGGAGCCGCCGGTCGCCCCCGGATCCGACGAAGAGCCACCGGTGACCGTCCCGTGATCCACGACGGACCGGCCTGCGGCGTCGGATGCGGCGCATCGTGCGGCGGAAGGGCGCCCTCTCCGCCGCCGTGCCCGTCATCGTCGAGGTCCGGCCCTCTCGCCGGCCGCCAGGGGGCGCGCGGGAGCCGGCCGCGGGCCGTGGTGCGAACGCCCCGCGCGCCCTGTGGGGGTGTGCGCCCGGAACGGCAGCGTCATGCGGGCCCGGTTCCCCGGGTCCGCGCCAGCTCGGCGTTCGCACGTTCCGTGACCAGCTTCAGCACCCGGCCGGCGACGGCGAGGTCCTCGGCCGGGATGTCGGCGTACAGCCGGGCGGAGATCTCGGCGGTCTCGGCCGTGGTGGTCTCGAACAGTCGCCGACCGGCATCGGTGAGTCGAATCCGGGACGCCTCCGCCGGGTCCCGCTCGATCAGCTCCGCCGTCGTCAACCGGTCGATCGCTGTGCGCGCAACCGATTCGTCGGCCTTCAGCGAGCCGATGACGTCGGCGACGAGCCGCTCCCGTTCGACGGGGGCGCCCCCGTCGAAGACCGCCCGGAGCGTCACGTTCTGTTCGAAGGTGATGCCGTGGCGGGTCAGGACTCCTTCCAGGAGGGCGCGCGCGGCGTAGTGTGCCAGGGCGATGACGCGGCCGTTGGTGGTGGGTGCGATGGTGGTCATGTCCGTTGCTCCTCGTCGTTCGTGACGTGCGGGTCCAGGGGGGCGTCGAGCAGGGTCGCCAGTTCGTGGGTGAACCGTTGGGCGCGCTGGCCGGTCTGGCCCCCGAGCGGTTCCAGCAGTTGGTCCAGGAGCCCCTGGACCACTTCGACTGCACGGCGCGTGACCTCGTGCCCCTGCTCGGTGAGCGTCACCTGCAGAGCACGGGGGTCCTTCGGGTCCCGGCTGCGGGTGACGAGTCCGCCGGCCTCCAGGGTGCGGGCCAGCTTGGAGACGTAGAGCGCTTCGAGTCCGACGTGGTCAGCGAGTTCCCGCTGGCTGGGGCGCCTCCCGGAGCGCCCCATGCCGTACAGGGACCCCAGGAGCGCGTACTGGGCATGGGTCAGTCCCAGGGGGGCCACCGCCCGGTCCACGGCCACCCGCCACTTCATCGACAGGCGCCAGACGAGGAATCCCGCGGTGGCGCTCTCGGCTTCTGAACTCATGCCAGAAACAATACATGGCTACTATGTACATGGCTACTGTTTTCTGGTCGGCGAGCGGCCGGTCGAGGGGCTCCCTCGGGGTGTGGCCCCGGCTCGCGGGAGCCCCCTTTCGGCGGCGATCGGCATTCCGGCATGTGGAGCAGGGGTAAAGCGCAGGAAAAGTCCTCCCCGTCGGGCTGCGGTTCCCGCACGGAGCATGTGCGCCGCCGTGGCGCGCCCTTAGCGCCGCGAGCCCTTCTCCAGGCTGAGCGGAACAACGAATTCCGCAGCTATAAGGCCATTGACCTGCGGTTCTCCTCAGGCTTCCATTCAGCCCGGGAGCCATGGACCACTTGATCACCAGCCGCCTCGGAGGCGATACCGCTCCCGCTCAGAACCACCGCACGCATTGATCGGAACCGCCTGATGACCGACACCCTCAGCGCACCGCACGCGCTGGCCCCCCAGACCGGCCCCGTGCCGCAGAAGCTCAAGCGCTCCATCGGTGTCGTGGGCGGCACCCTGCTCACGCTGTCGTGCGTGACGCCCGCCTCCACCCTCTTCGTAGTGGTGCCCGACCTGTTCGACGGGGTCGGCACGTACGCCGCACTCACCATCGCCATCGGATCGGTCCTGTGCATTGCCGTGGCGTTCTGCTATTCCGAGCTGGGCACGCTGATCCCGAGCGCCGGTGGCGAGTACGCCATCGTCTCCACCCTCGCGGGTCGTCTCGCCGGCTGGTTGGTGTTCGTCCTGTCCCTGTTGGTCGTGATGATCGTGCCGCCGGTCATCGCCATGGGGACCGCCGACTACCTCGAACCGCTCATCCACGTCCCCGCCCCGATCGCCGGCGCCGGCGTCATGCTCCTCGCGACCCTCGCGGGCCTCCTCGACCTCCGGGCCAACGCCTGGATCACCGGTGTCTTCCTGGTGCTCGAAGTGGTCGCGGCGGGCATCGTCGCCGTACTCGGCTTCGCCCACACCGAGCGGGGCGTGGGCGCGCTCGTCCACGGCGAGGTCGTGGCCCAGGGCGGTGCCCACTCGCTCGTCACCGGAGCCATGGTGGTCTCCGGGCTCGCCATCGCCCTCTTCGTCACCCAGGGCTTCTCGACCGCCGTCTACCTCTCCGAGGAGCTGGAGAACCCGCGCCGCACCGTCGCCCGGACCGTGCTCGCCACCCTCGCCATCTCGACGGCCGTCATCCTCGTCCCCGTGGTCGCCATCACCCTCGGCGCCGGCGACCTGGAGACCCTCACCGGTGGTGACATCAGCGGCATGATCGCCGCCTGGTCCAACTCGGCCGTCGGCACCTTCATCAGCCTCTGCGTGGCGCTCGCCATCATCAACGCCGGCATCGTGATGGTCATCCAGAACTCCCGCGTCCTGTTCGCGTCCGCCCGGGACAAGGCATGGCCCGAGCCCGTCAACGACGCGCTGTCCCGGCTGGGCCGGTTCGGCTCCCCGTGGGTGGCCACCCTGGTCGTGGGCGTCCCGGGCGCGGCCCTGTGCTTCGTCAACCTCGACACCCTGTACGGCGTCACCGGAGTCTCCGTCACCGGCATGTACCTGCTGGTCGCCGTGGCGGCCCTCTTCAGTCGTCGGGGTGCGCACCGCGAGGTCGCGGCCTGGCGCATGCCGCTGTGGCCCGCCGTCCCGGTGTTGCTCATCGTGGTCCTGGCGTACGTCCTCTTCATGCAGGACGTCGAGTACCTGCTGTGGACCGGCGGCCTCACGGCGGTTGCCACCATCTACTGGGCGCTGTACCTCCGGCCCCGCAAGGACTCGCGCTGGCTGGTCAGCATTCCCGAGGACGAGCAGGTCTGATCCCCGCCGTCACGATCCCACCGCCCGGGGGTCGGAGCGCTCGATGCGCCCCGCCCCGGGCCTTTCCGCGGGGTCGACCACTCGGCACGGGCTGACCCCTCCGTACGGGGGGTGCGTGGCGGGTCCTGCGTGTCGCGACGGTCCGGGCGGGTTGAGGAAACGTATCTGTGCATGCATGACCAGTGACATGGAACAACTGTTGAACGTACGTCTGTGCGAGCGCTTCGGTGACGTGGTCGACTGGCCGGAGGTCACGTCCCTGACCGCGTCCCACCTCCGTGCCGTGGTCTCGGCACTCGGCCCCGAGGGCGCCGTCCCCTTCCTGACCGCCGCCCGTCGCGCCCTCGACGAGGAGGAGTGCCGGGCCGGAACGATCGACCTGGGCTTCGGAGCGCACCTCTGGACCCACCTCGAAGGCGTTTCGTGGGGTGCGTCCCCCCTTGCCAGGACATCGGCCTGGGAGTCGATGCTGACCATGCACCGCCTCTCGGCGCTGGCCCCCGAACCGGGGCTGCGCGCACATGTCGACATCGCACTGGACGCCTGTCGGCTCCGTCCCGTACCGGCCGCGGCCGGTTGCTGAGGAGTACGCCTCCGGGCCGCAGCGGACCCGTGCACGGGGCCGGCGCCCCGGTTTCCTCCGAGGAGGTCGGGCGGGGGCACCACCGTCCGACGAGGACCAAGGGCGGCGATCGGACGCGCAGGGGTGCCGGAGCGAACCGACCGTGCCTCCTCACGGAGGCGGGGATGCGGCCGTTGGGCACGGGCCCCGTCCACCGACGGCAGCCGTCCTGAGTCCCGGGCGCCGCAGCCCGGGACGACGACGGGGCCTCCTGGGATTCGTCTAGGGCGCCACGTGGAAGTACCGGGTACAGGTGAGGAGCAGGCCGTCG
This sequence comes from Streptomyces sp. NPDC058877, assembly GCF_042742855.1. NCBI lineage: Bacteria > Bacillati > Actinomycetota > Actinomycetes > Kitasatosporales > Streptomycetaceae > Streptomyces > Streptomyces sp. NPDC058877. The sequence continues at coordinate 12,054 of NZ_JBHYMF010000128.1, forward strand.
TCGGCAATGGTGAAGAGGTCGACGAACCGGACCTCCTCTCCGCCGGTGCCCGTGGCGATCCGGCTGCCCGTGGCGACCACGCTGCGACCCTGCGCCACGATCCGGTCGATCTCGTGGCGGGCGCCCGGCGGCCCGCTTCCGAGGTGGGCGTGCGGAACCGCCGTGCGCCCCTGCACGACGGGAGCGCCCGGAAGTTCGAGGACCACCCCGTCGTGCAGCAGGGAGGCGCACGAGTCCAGGTCCCCGTTGTCGAGGTAGTCGTAGACCAATCGGACGTGGTCGACACCAGCTGCGGTGACGAGGTCGATGCCCCCGGTGGTGAGGGGGGCGACGGATGCGGGCAACCCCGTGCTCGTGTCATCTCGGCGGTTCAACGGCTGAGCCCCTTTCGCTCTCGGCCAGGAGTCTGGGGGGAGCCGCCAACTCCGCGTTATCCCGCCTCTATCTCCGACCGGGATCTTCACGGCATGGACAGGGCGGGGGTGGTTGTGGAGACTGTCCTCACTCGGACCTGACGTGTCAACTCGTTTCTTTGGTGGGAGAATCGGTGACGGACGACATCGGGGACAGATCTCAGGAGCTCCCGGACATGTCGTCCCTTGCCTTCAGGGTTCTGGGCCCGCTGCAAGTGCACGGCCCCGGTGGGCCGCTCCGACTCCCGCCCGGACGCCAGGAGGTCATCCTCGCGGCGCTCCTCCTGGAGGCGAACCGGGTGGTCAGCACCAACCACCTGGTCGACCTGATCTGGGAGGACAACCCACCGGAGACGGCCCGCACCCAGGTGCAGATCTGTGTGTCGCGCTTGCGGAAGCTGCTGGCCGGGGCGGACGGCGAGGTCACGATCACGACCCGCCCCCCGGGGTACGTCCTGCACACCGATCCGGCCAACGTGGACGCCGCGCTCTTCACCGGTCTGGTCCTGCAGGCCCGGCGGCTGCGCGAGCAGGGCGAGCTCGTACCGGCGGTACGACTGCTGAGGGAAGCGATGACCCTCTGGCAGGGCGAGTGCCTGTCCGGACTCGACGGCGGACCGCTCGCCAACAAGGCGCGCCAGCTGAACGAGGAGCGACTGGCCGCCGTCGAACTCCGCATCCAACTCGAACTCGAGCTCGGCCGTTACGACGGGCTCGTGGGGGAGCTGCAACTGCTCACCCACGAGCATCCGCTGCGCGAGAAGCTGCACGGTCAGCTCATCCAGGCGCTGTACTGGTCGGGACGACAGGCCGAGGCGCTCGAAGCCTTCCGCACCGCGCGACGGTTCCTCGCCGAGGAACTCGGCCTGGAACCCGGCCGCGAACTGCGGGAACTGGAATCGGCGATCCTCACCGGTGAGCTCCCGGCGCCTTCCGGTGCCGTTCCCGTCCGCCCGCCGGGAGGGAAGGCGCCCGAGGGGCCGCCCCCGACCGCGGTACCGGAGAAGGGAGAGGGAGCAGGGGCGCCGGCAGCACCGGCGCAGGAGTCCACACGCCAGGATTCCGTTCCGCGCCAATTGCCCGCGGCCGTCGCCGACTTCGTTTCCGATGCCGGTCAACTCGCAGCCCTGGAAGAGGCGCTGACCGGACGTCCGGGCCGCACCACGGTGGGGCTCGCCGCCATCACGGGAAAGCCCGGCACCGGCAAGTCGACGCTCGCCGTGCACGTGGCCCACATGTTGGCGGAGACCGGGTTTCCCGACGGCCAGCTCTACTGCGACCTGCGCGGGACGACCGGCGCCCCCGCGACGCCCGAAGAGGTCCTGGGGCGGTTCCTGCGGGCCCTCGGCATACCGGGGCAGCTGATCCCGGAGGCCCTGGACGAGCGGGCGGAGATGTACCGCACCCGACTCGCCTCCCGCCGGGTCCTGGTCGTCCTCGACGACGCCGCGGGCGAGGGGCAGGTGCTGCCACTGTTGCCCGGCAGCCGCGGTTGCGCCGTCCTCGTCACCGGCCGGGCCCGTCTCACCGCACTGCCCGGCGCACACCGCGTGGAACTCGACGTGCTCGCCGAGGACCGGGCGCTCGAACTGCTGTCGCGGATCGTCGGGCGGGAACGGGTCGTGACGGAGGCCGCCGCTGCGGAGGCCCTGGTCCGCACGGTCGGTCGGCTTCCGCTGGCCCTGCGGATCGTCGCCGCCCGACTCGCGGCCCGCCCGCACTGGACGCTGGCCTCCATGGTGCAGCGGCTCGCCAACGAGCGACACCGGCTGGACGAACTCGCGCACGGCGAGATGACGATGCGCGCCAGCCTCTCGCTGACCTACGAGGGACTGGCGCCCGAGGACCGCAGGTTATTGCGACTGCTGAGCATGGCACACGCGCCGACCCTGCCCAGCTGGTTGGCCGGTGCACTGCTCGATGACCGCCGACCCTTTCCGTCGGACCTGATGGAACCCCTGGTCGACGTACAGATGCTGGACGTTGCCGGAGTGGAGCGGACCGGAGGCTTCCGGTACCGGTTCCACGAGATCATCCGTGTGTACGCGCGCGAGCAACTCGCCGCACAGCACGCACCCGAGGAGCGCCGGGAGGCGTTGGCCCGGATGGCGGGCGGCTGGATGTACCTGGCCCAGCAGGCCCACCGAAAGGTGTACGGCGGAGACTTCACCGTCCTGCACGGTGACGCACCCCGCTGGAAACCGCCCGCCTCCTACACGGACGAGGTTCTCGCCGACCCGCTCGCGTGGCTCGATGCGGAACAGGCGGCCCTCTGCAGCATGGTCGAGCACGCCGCCGACGAGGGACTCCACGACCTCAGCTGGGACCTCGCCACGTCCCTCGTCACGCTCTTCGAGGTGCGTGGCCACTACGACCTGTGGGAGCAGACCCACCTCCGTGCACTGGCCGCCGTCCGGAAGGCGGGGAACCTCCGCGGCACGGCCGCCGTACGCGCCTCACTCGGCTCCCTCTACATGAGCCGCAACCAGTTCGACACGGCCCGACAGACGCTGATCTCGGCACTCGACGTCTTCCAGGCGCTCGACGAGCCGATGGGCGAGGCGTTGTGCCGGCGCGACATGGCGCTCATCGCGCGGACCGGCGGTGACGACGCGACCGCCCTGGAGCTGTACCGGAGGTCCCTGGCCGACTTCGACCGCGCGGGCGACGTGGTGGGCCGTGCGATCGTGCTGACCCAGAGCGCGCACATTCGAATGCGGCAAGGTGAGATCGCCTCGGCGCAGGGGCAGTTGGACGAAGCCCTGGAGATCTACGAGGGGGTCGGCTACACAGGGGGACGGGCCCGTACCCTGCGGCGCGTCGGGCAGTTGTTGCTCGAACAGGGCCGTAGCGATCTGGCGGTCCTGACCTTCACGGAAGTGCTCGAACTCTGCCGGGATTCCGGCGATGTGATCGGGGAGGGGCACCTGCTCCGCGACCTTGGGCACGCGTTCGCCATGATGGGGCGTCCCGACCGGGCCAGGGACTTCTACGACCGCGCCGTGACCGCGCGGGAGGGAGTCATGGATTTTAGCGGTGGCGCGCTGGCGCGCCTGGACCTCGCCCGTCTCCTCGAAACGGAACCGGGACGGTCGAGGGAGCTGCTCGTCCCGGCGGTCGAGGTGTTCCGCGAGCGGCGGATGAGCCGCGAACTTGCGGAGGCGGAACGTTTGCTCACATTCGCCTGCTGAGGGTTCGCACCAGCCGGGGCCGAATCAGTCCCAGGGGTTGTTGTCGGTGTTGCAGGTGGTGGTGTCGCCCGTGGTCCCGGTGGTCCCGGTGGTCCCCGTCGGGTCCGTCGGGTCCGTGACGGTGCAGGTCGTGGTGTCGGCGGTGGTGCCCGTGACCTCGTCGGCCCAACTCGTCTGGACGCCGATTCCGGTCACGACCACGATCAGCGCGGAGGCGACGGCGGCGCGGAGGGAGTTGCGGGCGGCGGCGGTCGTGTGCGACATGGGATCCTGCCTCTCGTCGGTGTGCGGCGTTTCCTTGTGACCACCACGCTAGGAACAAGCGGATTCACGGCACCGCTCGCTGCCTTATCACCCCGCTATCACGGAACGCCCTCCTGCTCGGCCCGCTATCACGGACCCCGTTCCGCTATCACGGGGCCGACGCCGTCCTGGTGCTCCCGGGCCGTCGACACCCTGCGCCGCGCCGCCGAGAAGCGGTCCGCGCGGCGGGACGGCCCGCACTGACCAGGGGGTTAGCGCCAAGATGCCCTCTCAATAGCCGCATTCGCACGATGGGACTCAGCAGACGGCGAGGCGATGCCCACGGCGGGAGGCCCGATCGCTCCCCCCCGCCCCGGCCCGCCCAACTCGACCAGCGGGAGCTCATCATGACGACCAGTCTCTCCCCGGAGGACACCGTGACGGCCACCGCCGAGATCGGCACCCTCATACGCGGCCACCGGCTCCGCATCGGTCTCACCCAGCGCGAACTTGCGGACCTGTCCACCATCAGCGTCCGCGCCATCCGCGACCTGGAGAAGGGAAAGGCACAGCGCCCCAGAGCCGACACGGTACGGCTCCTCGCGGACGGCTTGCGCCTGGGCCTTCGGGCCCGTACGGCCCTGGAAGAGGCCGTGCGACGTGGACACCGGGGCAGCGTCCCCCGGCACTTCGCCACCGAGTGGCCGGCTCCGCCCGTACCCCTGCACCCACTGATCGAGAGGGAGGCGGAGGCCGCCGTCCTCACGGAAGAGCTGTGCTCCGGCACCGAGCGGCTCGTCACCATCGTGGGGCTGAGCGGGGTCGGCAAGACGCGATTGGCCCTGGAAACCGCCGCCCGACTGTACGACGCGGGCTTCCCCGTGCTCTGGCACACCAGCCCCGGCGCGGTCGCCGACTGCCTGCCGGCCGGTGAAGGACCGCTCACCGTCCTTGCGGCCGACTGCGCCGCCTTCCTGCACGGCACCGACGACCAGGGCGGTCGGCCCGACGCCGACGGTCGAGGCCGCGGAAGGACCGACGCCCCGCCCCAGGGCCGTGCGGACCCATCGGTTCCTGATCTGGCCGGTGCCCTCGGAGACCGAGGCGTGCTCCTCGTCCTGGACGGCGTGGACCCCGCACTGCTCGACTTCCACCGCCTCAGCCGACTCCTACGAGAGCTTCCCGGACTGCGCCTGCTGCTCACCGCCGACGAACCCTGGAACGTCCCCGGTGAGCGCCTCTTCCTCCTCTCCCCGCTGGAGGCGCCCAACCCGTCCGAAGGCGTCAGGCCCGACGCTCCCGCGGCCCGGTTCTTCCTCAGCCGGCTCCGTCACGCCCGTCCCGACATCGTCCCCGACGATCGCGTCCGGTCCGACATCGCATGGCTCTGCCACCGCCTCGACGGCCACCCGCTGGCGCTCTCCGCGGCTGCTTCCTGGCTCACCCTCTGTGACCTGCCCACGCTCCGCGACACCGTCGACTCCGACCCCGCACCGCTCCTCGACCACCTGGCCGACGGACGTTCCGCCTCCCGCCTCCGGCAACGCGTCGCCCGCACCCTCGCCGCACTCCCCGACGACCACCGTCGCCTGATCACCGCGCTCTCGGACGCGAACGAGGACCCCTTCGCCCTGGAAGACGTCGTCCGCCTGACCGGCATGCCCCTGCCGCACTGCGGCCGGCTCGTCCGCGACCTCCTGGTCAGCGGCGTGATCCGGGCCGGCACGGAAGGCGGGCGCTCGTCCTTCCGAGTGCTGTGGGTGGTGCGCGCGACCCTGGCCGCGGACGCAACCGCCGAGCCGGGCACCCGACCCGTACCCGGCGCCACCGTCACTCCTGCCGCCTGACTGCCGCTCCGCCGCCGAACCGCTTCCCGTACCGCCGGAGCAACTGCCGCTCTCCACCCCGACCCACGGGTTGTATGGCGCATGCCCGCCGTTCGCCGGCCGAACCGCTTCCCGCGGTCGCCCTCCTCCGTCATGACTTCCCCAGGAGCCCCTCATGCCGTTCGACACGCCCGTCGCATCCGCTCCGGCCGCCGTCCGGTTGCCGCTCTCGGTGGCCCAGCGTGACATCTGGACGGCACACGCCCTCGACCCGACGGGCATCAAGTACAACGTCGGGGAGTGCCGAGAGATCAACGGCCCCGTGGATCCGGAACTGATGGTCGCCGCCTGGCGCCGGCTCGTGGTGGAGGCGGACTTCCTCCGCGTCCGTGGCTTCGAGGACGACGGCGAGCAGGTGTGGCAGCTGATCGACGCCGACGCCGGCTCACGCAACCTGCCGTTCATCGACGTGAGCGCCAGCGAGGACCCGGAGCGCGAGGCGTGGCGGCACGTCGACGCCCTGATCTGCGCCCCCTTCGATCTGACCGGAGACCAAGCCCCCGTCCGCTGCGCGCTGATCAGGCTGGCCGAGGAGCGGTACTTCTACTTCTACGGATTCCACCACCTCGTCGTCGACGGCGTGGGAGTGTCGATGGCGCTCGCACGACTGATCGAGCTGTACGAGCAGGCGGTGGCGGGAGAACCCTGGGGCGCTTCTCCGTTCGGGAGCCTCACCGAACTGCTCGCCGAAGACGCGGAGTACCGGCAGTCCGAGCAGGCCGTGGCCGATCGCAACGCTTGGCGGGAACACCTCCACGGAGCGCCGGACGCACCCACCGGTCTCGTCCGTGGTACCGACCGCGCCGTCCCCGCGCACGGCGGCCTGCCCTTTGCGCGGCGCAGCGTCCGGGTCTCCCCGGCGGACGCCGACCGGCTCCGCTCGGTCGCCCGCGGCGAGCGTGCCTCCTGGTCCGTCCTGCTCACGGCGCTCTTCACCGTCTATCTGCACCGCGTCACCGGACAGACCGAGCTGACGATCGCCCTGCCGGTGACGGGCCGGACGTCCCGACTGGCCCGCAGCACCCCCGGAATGTCATCGAACGTGGTTCCGCTACGCCTCCGGGTGCGCCCCGAGGACACGCTCGGGACCCTGGTCCGCTCCGTGGCGGCCGAGGTCAAGCACGGCCTGCGCCACCAGATGACCCGCTACGAGGACCTGTGCAGGGACGCCGGCGTCATCGACGGGGGCCGCAGGCTGGCCGCGCCGGTCCTCAACATCATGGGCTTCCAGGCGGAGCTCACCGTGTGCGGCCACCCGACGGTCAACCACAACGTCAGCAACGGCCCGGTGGACGACCTCAGTGTCGCCGTGCTCGATCTGGGCGCCGCGAACGGCTTGCGCATCGACTTCGACACGCCGGTCGAGGGCATCGACCCGGAAGCCGTCGCCGCCCACCAGGACAGGTTCGCCGCCTTCCTCGCCTCCGTACTCGCCGAGGAGCGACCCACCGAGTGCAACACGGCCGACCTGCAGGTGCTGTCGGAGGCCGAGCGCGAGGTGCTCACGGGCAGCTGGTCCGGGCCGGTGGCGGACGCGGTGGAGACGACGCTGGTGGAACGCTTCGAGGAGCAGGCGGCGCGCTTCCCCGGCGCGGTCGCGCTCATCGACGGGACGGTGGAACTCACCTATGCCGAGCTCAATGCCGCCGCGAACCGCTGGGCCCGCCACCTGCGCTCCCGCGGTCTGGGACGCGGAGACATGGCCGGCATCCTCCTGGAGCGCGGGAGCCGCTTCGCCACCGCCCTCCTCGCCGTTCTGAAGACCGGCGCCGGCCACGTCCTCCTCGATCCGGACTTCCCCGACGACCGGCTGCGCTCCGCCGCGGACGACGCGGGGATCAGCCACCTCATCACCCGCCCGGCGCTTGCCGAGCGCGTCGACGGCCCCTGGACGACCCACACCGAAGCACCCGGAGAGCTCCTCTCCCACAACCCCGGAAACCTCCTCCTTCCCCTCAGCCCCGACGACCCCGCCTGTCTGATGTTCACCTCGGGTTCGACGGGCCGCCCGAAGGCGATCCTGTCCTCCCACCGCAACCTGACGTCCACCCTGATCGGTCAGCCCTACCTCCCGACGGGCCCCGGGCAGGTCTACCTCCAGTGCTCGCCGGTGTCCTGGGACGCGTTCAGCCTGGAGTTCTGGGGGGCTCTCCTGCACGGTGGAACGGCCGTCCTCCAGCCGGGGCAGAAGCCGGAGCCGGTCCTCGTGACCGAACTCTCCCGCCGTCACCGGGTGACGACGCTCCTGCTCTCCGCAACCCTCTTCAACTACCTCGTCGACGAGCACCCCGAGGCCTTCGACACCGTCACCACCGCCTACACGGTGGGTGAGGCGGCTTCTCCGGCGCACGTGCACAAACTCCAGCAGCTCAGGCCCGGCATTGCCGTGCTCAACGGCTACGGACCCGCCGAGGTCATGATCTACGCCACCACCCATACGGTCGAGTCGGGTGAGCGGCCCCATGCGGTCATTCCCATCGGGACGCCGTTGGTCAACAAGGCGGCCTACGTCCTGGACGCGCATGTGAACCTGTGTCCGCCGGGAGTGACGGGTGAGCTGTATCTGGCGGGTGACGG
>NZ_JBHYMF010000129.1:0-20346 GCF_042742855.1 Streptomyces sp. NPDC058877
GGGACGCGGCCCTGTCCGGTCGGCCGTGCGCGCACGGCCCGTACCGCAGCCGTGACCGCCTCAGCTGCGGTACGGGTTGTAGCCGTCGTAGTCCAAGTACTGGGGAGGAGCCCAGGCCCGACCCGTCGCCCGGGCCGCGTAGGTGAGGGCGGGCGAGGCGACCGCGCGGCGCTGCCACAGGTGGTGCAGCAGTTCCTGCTCCCGGGCCGCGAAATCGGGCCCCGCGGTGCCGCGCCGGGCCCGGTTCCGGAGGAACGCCAGGGTCGTCGCGAAGGACTCGTACTCGCCGACCGCCCGCGCGGCCGGCTGACCGTACGTCCGGGCGGCGAACGAGCGGGCCACCTGGCGGGCCCGCATCGAGGAGAGCGCCAGCGGTTCCGCGGGGGCGAGCCAGCCGGCCGCCGCGTACGCCGGGAGCTCCCCGGAGATCGTGCGCAGCTCCCGCTGCCGGCTCCACACCGCCAGCCAGGTCAGCAGGCCGAAGGCCGGGACCATGAGCGCCCCGTACACGGTCAGGAAGGCGAGTGCGCCGCCGAAGGCGACCGAGCCGTTCCACGCGGCGTGCAGGCCCATGGCGAGCAGCAGTCCGGCCAGTGGCAACAGCACCTTGCGGAGCCGCTTTCCGCGCGGAGCGAGGGCCGCCAGCCCGAAGCCGATGCCGGTGAGCGCGGTGAAGAGCGGATGCGCGAACGGCGACATCACGATCCGGGCGAAGAAGGTCGCCACGGTGACCGAGCCGAGCCCGGAGGAGCCGAACTCCTGGTCCTCGCCGAAGGCATTGCCCAGGTAGAGGATGTTCTCCGTGAAGGCGAAGCCGGTTGCGGTGAAGCCGGCGAACACCACCCCGTTGACGAGGCCGCCGAAGTCCTTCCGGCGGAAGAGGAACAGCAGCAGGATCGCCGCGGCCTTCGCGCTCTCCTCCACCACCGGAGCGACGGCGGTGGCGCCCAGGGTGTCCGCGGAGAGCGGGTCCGCGGTGGCCGTGGCGATCCAGCGGATCGCGAAGGAGTTCGCCAGGATCGCGACGAGCGCCGCGGCGAAGGCGCCCCAGGCGAAGGCGAACAGCAGGTTCTTCCAGGGGCCGGGATCGACCCGGTCGAGCCAGCGGAACGCCGCCATCAGCAACGGTACGGGCAGCACGGCGAGGCCCAGGCCGACGAGGAAGCCCTCCGTGCCCGTCTGCTCGCGGACCATGGCCAGGATGACCAGGGCGCAGAGCACCAGCACGGCGACGATGACCACGGCCCGGAGCAGCCGGCTGCGCCAGAGGGCCCGGCGGGGCCGGTAGCGCCACTGGGAGCGGTCGGCAACGTCGGGGAAGGACGGTTCCTCGCCGTCCCGGTGCGGCACGGGAACGGCTTCCGACTGGTCGGGGGACACGGGGTTCAGCACGTGAGCGACCTTAACGACCGGCACCGACGGCGGTCGACGAAGTTACCCGTTCCCCGTCACTTCCTACGGAAGAGGAGGTCGTGCACCACGTGCCCCTTGTCCAGCCCCTGCCCCTCGAAGCGGGTGAGGGGACGGAAGTCGGGACGGGGCGCGTAGCCGCCGTCGGCCTGGGTGTTCTCGTAGTCGGGGTGGGCGGAGAGCACCTCCAGCATCTGCTCGGCGTACTCCTCCCAGTCCGTGGCGCAGTGGAGCACGGCACCGGGCTTCATCCGGGGCGCGAGCAGGCTGAGGAACTCGGGCTGGATGAGCCGCCGCTTGTGGTGGCGCGCCTTGGGCCACGGGTCCGGGAAGTAGACGCGGCAACCGTCGAGGGACGCGTCGTCGAGCATCTCCCGGAGCAGGATGACGGCGTCGCCGTTGGCGACGCGGACGTTGCTCAGGCCGTTCCGGTCGGCGAGGCCCAGCAGATTGCCCTGGCCGGGGGTGTGCACGTCCACGGCGAGGATGCCGGTGTCGGGGTCGGCGGCGGCCATCTGCGCGGTCGCCTCGCCCATGCCGAAGCCGATCTCCAGCACGACCGGAAGTCCGTCGAACATCTCGCCGAGGTCCAGGACCCGCTTGCCGTCGATGTCGAGCCCCCAGTCGGGCCACCGCTTCAGCATGGCCTCGGCCTGCCCGTAGGTGACACGGCTGCGGCGCGGCTGGAAGCTCCGGATCCGCCGCTCGTGATGGGCCCCGGCGGGGTCGGGCACGGGCCCCTCGCCGGGGGCGAACATCCGACTGCCACGCCGTGCGACGGGCTGGGCGGGGTCGGCGGCGGGACGCGGGCTGTTCTCGGTCTGCTCAGGCACAATGCGACCGATTCTACGGCGGTGACCGGGGACCGGCCTCCGGTCGGCCGCGCCCGGGGGACGGCCTACAGGTGGGCCAGGGCCCGGCGGGCCACCTCGCGCCCGATCGGGAGGGACGCCGTCGCCGCGGGCGAGGGGGCGTTCAGCACGTGGACCGTGCGCGCCGCCTCGCGGATCAGGAAGTCGTCGACGAGCGTCCCGTCCTTCAGGACCGCCTGTGCCCGCACCCCCGGCACCGCCCGCCGCAGATCGGACTCCTCGACGATCGGCAGCATCCGCCGCACCGCCTCGGTGAAGGCCCGCTTCGACAGGGAGCGGTGCATCTCGCCGGCGCCGTACCGCCAGTGGGCCCGGGCGATCGCCCAGGAGCCCGGCCAGGCCAGGGTGGCGCCCAGTTCGCGCGGACGGACCACGGACCAGCCGTAGCCCTCCCGGGCCAGCGCCGGGACCGCGTTCGGTCCGACGTGGACGCCGCCGTCGATGCCCCGCGTCAGGTGCACCCCGAGGAAGGGGAAGGCGGGGTCCGGCACCGGATAGACCAGGCCCCGCACCAGGGAGGGGTCGGTGAGCTCGTAGTACTCCCCCCGGAAGGGCACGATCCGCATGCCCGGGTCGTCGCCCGCGAGCCGGGCGATCCGGTCGCAGTGGAGCCCCGCGCAGTTCACCAGGACCTTGCCCCGCACCACCCGCCCGTCCGCCGTCCGGACGGCGACGCCCCACGGCCGACGGTCGACGGCGGTCACCTCCGCGCCCGGCAGGATCCGGGCCCCGGAGATCTCGGCGAGTCGAGCCGCCACCGCTCCGTAGTCGCAGATCCCGGTCGTGCCGACGTGGATCGCGGCGAGGCCCCGCACCCGGGGCTCGTACGCACTGATCTGGGACGGGCCGAGCTCGCGCACCGGGATGCCGTTCTCCCGGCCGCGCTGCACCAGTGCGTGCAGCCGGGGGAGTTCCTCGCGCTCGGTGGCGACGACGAGCTTGCCCGTCACCTCGTACGGTATGCCCCACTCCGCGCAGAACTTCACCATCTCGGCGGCGCCCTCGACCGCGAACCGCGCCTTGAGGGAGCCCGGCCGGTAGTAGAGCCCGCTGTGGATCACCCCGCTGTTGCGCCCGGTCTGGTGGCGGGCGAGGCCCTGCTCCTTCTCCAGGACGGTGACCCGGGTGCCGGGGGCGGCGCGCGTCAGGGCGTGCGCCGTCGACAGACCGACGATCCCACCGCCGATCACCAGCACGTCACAGTCAAACACCAGCGCCACCTCTCACCCCGATAGTGCACTGGCCCACTGACAACGCCCTTAAACGCCCACACCGTGGGACGCGCATCACGCCGGTGCGACGAGCAGCGGCCTGGCCCGCTCGCGCAGCTCCATGACCCGCGGCTCGTGGCCGTACGGTTCGAGCCGGTGCAGCAGGTCCCGCACGTACTCGGTCGTCCGCGCCGAGGAGATCCGTCCCGCCACCTCCACCGCACGCGTACCGGCGGCGCAGGCCGCGTCCAGGTTGCCCGACTCCAGTTCGGCGACGGCGGAGACGATCAGGCGCAGTCCGTGCGAGCGGACGAACTCCTCCGTCGGCCGGGAGAGGGCCTCCTCGGTGAAGCGGCGCACCTCGTGCGGCATCCGCAGGTCCCGGTAGCACTCGGCGGCATCGGCACAGAAGCGGTCGTAGGAGTAGAAGCCGAGCCAGGTCGGGTCGGCGTCTCCGTCCCGGGACCGCTCCAGCCAGCCCTCGGCGGACTTGAGCGCGGCGGCGGCGGCGACCCCGTGCCCCGCCTTGGCGTGCGCACGGGCCTCGACGAGGCGGAAGAAGGACATGGTGCGGGCGGTGGCGAGCCCCCGGTTGCGCTCCAGGGCGGCCTGCGCGAGGTCGACGCCCTCGTCTGCGAAGCCCCGGTAGGTGGCCTGGAGGGACATGGAGGCGAGGACGTAGCCGCCGAGCGGCACGTCGGCGGCGGCGCGGGCGAGCCGCAGGGCCTGGATGTAGTAGCGCTGGGCGGCTTCCTGCTGCCCGGTGTCGAAGGCCATCCAGCCGGCGAGCCGGGTGAGTTCGGCCGTCGCACCGAACAGGGCCCGGCCGACCTCGTCCGAGTACGAACCAAGCAGCAGCGGTGCCGCGTCCACGCGTAAGCATTCGGGGACCATCGAGGAGCGCCAATCCCCGCCGCCGTACTTGGAGTCCCAACGGCGGGCGTCCTCGGCGGCCTCGCGGAGCTTGGCGACGTCGCTGTGGCCCACGCGCACGTGCTCGGAGACCGTCGGCGCGGTGCCGACGCCCGCGCCGGGGCGCGGGACCTCGCGCTCCACCGACGGATCGGCCGGGGTGATCAGCCAGCGGGAGGTGGGGGTCGCGTACGCGCTGACCGCGAACGAACCGGCCAGCGACTGCCAGATCCCCCCGCCGGCGCGTCGCCCGGCGAGGTCGAGCCGGTAGAGGTCGGTGGCCGAGCGGACCGCCTCGCCCACGTCGCGCGGGAAGGCCAGCCCGACCTCGGGTGCCGGGTCGGCGTCCGCGAGGCCGATCTCGTGCAGCGGCACCGGCCGACCGAGCTTCTGCCCGATCGCGGCGGCGATCAGGTGCGGTGCGGCCCCCTGCGGCACCATGCCCTTGGACACCCACCGGGCGACCGAGGTCTTGTCGTAACGAAGCGTCAGGCCCCTTTGTGCACCGAGGTCGTTGACGCGCCGGGCGAGCCCGGCGTTGCTGATTCCCGCGAGGGCGAGAACCGTGCCGAGCTTTTCGTTCGGCCCGCGTTGCTCCCTGGACATGACGCCACCCCTCGACAACCCAGACGGCCGCCACGACGCCGGGCATAGGCGTGCGGCATTCGTAAGCACAGCGTAGTTCGCCGCATCCCTACCGTTAAGGGGCGGTGTTCCGTATGGCGAGATTGTTGTGTGAAAGTGCGACGGACGGGCCCCGCGGGGCGGCTCGTGCTCCCGCCGTGTGGCCGTGCGCCCGGCCGTGCGCTCTCCTCGGGTCACCGGGGGAGCGCTTCCATGGGGACTGCGTGGGTCGGCCCGCTCGGCCGGGAACGGTGTCCCGGACCAGTGGGCTGGGGGACACTGCCGCCCCAATCCCCGCGGGCGGCGGACGGCGCCGGGAGGCGGCAACGCCTCCCGGGCTGCCGATGAACCCCAGCGAGGGCGAAGGCACCCGGACGCCATTCAAACCTCCAGGGAGGGGCGATATTTGGCCGAATGGCATCGGCGTGCTGCCGGTGGCCAACTGGCGCATGCCAGGGGCGCATTCGGCTTTTGTGACCGTGCACCCAGACCCCGCCCCGTGCGCCGTTGTCATGGCAGCATGTCTCCACCGAAACGGATGTGGAGGCGCCGATGCGATGGCTGGTGGGCTGGAGCAGTGTCGCCGCGAGCTTCGCCACGACCCCGGGGGCGGCCAGCGGCGCCTACGGCTCCGGGGCGACGGCCCACGGTGCCGCCCACGGGACCGCCCACGGTGCCGACTCCCCGTACGGCTCCCGCTCCCCGTACGCACCCGGCACCGACCCGGCGGCCGAGGGGCGCACGGTGCAGCCGGTCGGCGCACAACTCCTGTGGGGCGACCCGGACCCCCTCTGGGCGGTCGGCGACTGGCGACCGGACGAAGTGCGCGTGGTGGCCGTCGACGACCACACCCGCCTCGCCGTGCTCGGCTGTTGCGCCGCGAGCGACGAGGAACTGCGCATCGGCCTGCTCACCGCCCGCGGGGGCGCGCTGCGCCACCTGACCGCCTGGCCCGGCAGCCACACCGTCGTCGTGAAGGCCGGCCGCCGCGTCACCGTCACCGGAGACCTCGCCGGCGCCCGACCGGTGTTCCACACCCCGTGGGCCGGCGGCACCGCGTACGCCACCGCAGCCCTGCCGCTCGCCGACCTCGTCGAGGCCCAGCTCGACATCGGCCACCTGGCCGCACTGCTCGCCTGCCCCGAGACCCCGGAAGCACTGCGCGACTCCACCCCCTACGAAGGGGTCCGCCGGGTGCCGCCCGGCCACGCCCTGGTCCTGCGGGAGGGCGCGCGCGAGATCGTCGGCTACGAACAGGTGGCCTCGCTCGCCGTCGCGGCACCCGAGTTCGACCCCCGACAAGCCGTCGAAGGGGTGCGGGACGCCCTGGTCGAGGCCGTACGCGCCCGGCTCACCGCACCCCGACACGCCCCCGAGGTGCCGCTGCCCGATCCGGGCCCCGTCCCCGGCATGGGGCCCGCCGACCGGCGCGCGGCCCGGGGCACCGGCCCGGCCCCCGGCATCGGCGCCGACCTCTCCGGCGGCAGCGCCTCCGGGACCCTGGCCCTCCTCGCGGCGGGCCTTCCCGGGGTGCCGGGCACGATCACCGGACACGGCACCGGCGCGGGGGAGCGGCTGCTCGCCGTCACCTTCAACGACCTGGCGACCCGGCCCGGTGCGGGACGCGAGAAGGAGTTGGAACGGGCCCGGGAGATCGCGGCGGACCCGCGCCTGCACCACGTGGTCGTCGCGGCGGGCGAGGAAGCCCTGCCGTACGCCGCCTTGGAGGGACCGCTCACCGACGAACCGGGGCCCGCACTGGTCACGGCCGAGCGGCACCGCAGGCGACTGGCCGGGGGGAGCGCCGACCACTTCACCGGAATGGGCGCCAAACAGGTCCTGGACGCCCACCCGGCCCGCCTCGCCGACCTGCTGATGGACCGCAGGCGCCGTTCCCTGGTCCGCCCCGTGACGGCGCTCGCCAAGGCCACGGGCCCGTCGGCGGGCGCCCTCCTGGTGCCGCTGACCGTCTACCGGGCGGCCCGGAGACTGGCCCGGACCCCCTACCGCACCGGCCTGGAGACGGTGGCCCGGCAGGTTCTGGAAGCGAACCGCACGCTCCCGGGCGGCTCCGGCCCCCTGGAGGCCTCGCTCTCGGCCCTCGCCTGGTCACGACCGGGGCCGGCGGCCCGCTGGCTCACCGGGGAGGCACTGGCCGAGGTGGCGGTCCGCCTGAACCGGGCGGCGACGCTCCCGGCCGCCGTGCAGCGCCCCGGCGAGGCCCGTGCACGTGCCGCCCTCGCCCGTGCGGCGGCCGACCACCGGGTCCTGGAGCAGGCCGCCGAGATCCGGGGCCAGCGCCTGCACGCCCCCTTCCTGGACAACCAGGTCGTACGGGCCTGCCGCAAGCTCCCCGAATCGCTCCGCGTCCAACCGGACGCCCGGGCCGGCGTCCTGCGCACGGTCCTGTCCGGCGCCGGCGTCCACGTCCTTCCGTCGGGGTGGGGCGCTTCCCACCGGGCCGTTCCGGCCGCCGCCGCGCGCTCCGGCCTGCGCGCCGCGCTCCCCCAGCTGCTGGCCCTCTTCGACGCCCCGCTGCTCGCGGACGCGGGCCTGATCGAAGCCCGCGTCGTCCGCAAGGCCCTCCGCGCGGCGGCCGACGGAGAACCCGTCCCCCTCGACGGCCTCGCCGACCTCGTCTCGACCGAACTCTGGCTCCGCCGTCTCCTCGCCCGCCGCGGCTCCTGTTGGACCAGCAGCACCGAGCCCCGGGCCCACCGCGCGGTCCAGGGACCGCTGATCCCGGCATCGAGGTCCCTTCTGGCCTGAGACCGGTTCCGCTGGCCTGAGACCGGTTCCGCGCCCTTCCGGTTCCGCGCCCTTCCGGTCTCCCGGTCTCCGGGTCTTCCGGTCTTCGGGACCTGCGGTCTTCCGGCCTGGACGTCCGCGGGCACCCGCTGCGGCCCCCGCTCCACGGGCGGATCCGCCCGACCCGCATCCGGGCCCGGAAGCCCCCGACAAACCCCGAGGCGCACACGGCGGTCGGCGGACACAATGGGGTGGTGCGGTATCTGATCCTCGGCACCACCGAGGCCCTGCGGCCCGACGGCACCCCCCTTCCCCTCGGCGGCGCACGGCTGCGCGCGCTGCTCGCCGCGCTGGCGCTGCGCGGCGGACGGACCGTCTCCCTCGGCGAACTCACCGACGACGTCTACGGCGACGCGCCGCCGCAGGACGCCCCCGCCGCCCTCCAGGCCCTCGTCGGCCGCCTCCGCCGGGCCCTCGGCCGGACTGCCGTCGTCTCCACCCCCGGCCCCGGCTACCGCCTCGTCGCCGACCCCGACGACATCGACCTCCACGTCTTCCGGCGCCGGGTCGCCGAAGGCACCGCACGCCTCGACGCCGGCGACCCCGACACCGCTGCCGCCCTCCTCCGGGACGCCCTCGGCCTCTTCCGGGGCCCCGCCCTCGCGGACCTGCCCGACCCGGCGGGCGTCCGGCCCGAAGCCCAGCGACTCGCGGCGCTCCGGCACCGCATCGAAGCGGACCTCCGCAGGGGCGCCACCGGCGGACTCGTACCGGAACTGACCGAACTCACCACCACGTACCCGTGCGACGAAGCCTTCCACGCCCACCTCATCCGCGCCCTGCGGGCCGAGGGCCGGCACGCCGACGCGCTCGCCGCCCACTCATCGGCCCGCCGGACCCTCGCGGACGCCCTCGGCGCCGACCCGGGCCCCGAACTCGCCGCCCTCCACCGGGAGCTCCTCGCCGGGAGCACCGCCCCGGTGGTCGGCGGTCCCGCTGTCGGGTCCCCCGCCCTCGCCCTCGCCCCCGCCCCCGCCTCCGTCCCGGTCGGGCGCGGTGGAACGGGCCGGGACACCGGGAACATCCGTCCCCGCCTCACCTCCTTCGTCGGCCGGGCCCCCGAACTCGACGCGCTCCACGTGGACCTGAACCGTTCCCGACTCGTCACGCTCACCGGACCGGGCGGCTCCGGCAAGACCCGGCTCGCCGAGGAGACCGCGCTCCGCACCACCGGTCCCACCGCCTGGATCGCCGAACTCGCCCCCCTCGACGACCCCGACGCCCTCCCCGGCGCCGTGCTCTCCGCACTCCGCCTCCGCGAAACCCATCTGATCAGCCGCGACGGCCTGCCGCTCCAGGACGATCCCACCGCCCACCTCGTCGAGCACCTGGCCCGCCGCCCGCTCCTCCTGGTCCTCGACAACTGCGAGCACCTGATCGACGCGGCTGCCGTCCTCGTCGAAACCCTCCTCACCCACTGTCCGCAGCTGCGCATCCTCGCCACCAGCCGCGAGCCCCTGGGCGTTCCCGGCGAAGCGGTCCGCCCCGTCGAGCCCCTCCCGCCGGAGCACGCCCACCGCCTCTTCGCCGAGCGGGCCCGCGCCGTGCACCCCGCTCTCGACCTCGCCCGCGGAAGCGCCCGGGGCGGCGACCCGGGCCGGGAAGAGGCCGAGGCCGAGGCCGTCGAAGAGATCTGCCGCCGCCTCGACGGCCTGCCGCTCGCCATCGAACTCGCCGCCGCCCGGCTGCGCCTCCTCACCCCGCGCCAGATCGCCGACCGGCTCGACGACCGGTTCCGGCTCCTCACCTCGGGCGCCCGGACCGTACTGCCCCGCCAACAGACCCTCCGCGCCGTCGTCGACTGGTCCTGGGAACTGCTCGACCCGGCCGAACGCACCCTGCTCCGCCAGCTGTCGGTCTTCGCCGGAGGCTGGGACCTGGCCGCAGCAGAGGCGCTCTCCCCCCGTGCCGCGGACGCCCTCGGCGCCCTCGTCGACAAGTCCCTCGTCGTCGCCTCCCCCACCGAGGACGGGGAGATGCGCTACCGGTTCCTGGAGACCATCCACGAGTACGCGACCGAGCGCGCCGCCGAGACCCCCGGGCTGCTCGCCGCCGCCGAGGCCGCCCACACCGCCCACTTCACCGCCCTCGTCGAGACCGCCGAGCCCAAGCTCCGCTCGGCCGAGCAGCTCCCCTGGATCGACCGGCTGGAACGCGACCTCGACAACATCCGGGCCGCCCTCCACCGCACCCTCGTCACCTCCCCCAAGCCCTCGACCCCGCCCGAGCAGGGGGGACCCCCACCCGATGAGGCCGCCGCCCTCCGCTTGGTCTTCGCCATGGGCTGGTTCTGGTGGCTGCGCAACTACCGCGCCGAGGGCCTGGTGTGGGTCGAGCGCGCGGTCGACCTCGGCGAAGACCCCACCGACCCCGCCGATCCCCGCTACTGGCCCCGCATGCACCTGCGCATGCTGAACTTCTTCCTCGCCGTCGACAGCCGCACGATGAGCGACTTCCAGCGACCGGAGACCCTTGCGCTCCTCCGGCGCCTCCGGGACGCGTTCGCCGCGGCACCCGGCCCCGAGGCGGCCCGATTCCCCGGCCTGCTCTGGCCCTTCACCGCGTACTTCACCGAGGAACCGGCCGTGATCCGCGCCCTCCTCGACGCCTCCGTCGACAACTGCCGCCGCCACGGCGGCGCATGGGAGGTCGGCATCAGCCTCATGTTCCGCACCCACATGGTCGTCGACATGCCCGGGGACCTGGCCGGAGTCGACGAGTCGCTGACCGAACTCCGCGACCTCGCCCGGCGCGTCGGCGACCGCTGGATGAACGCCCAGATCGCGAGCGCGGCCGGCGAGGCCCACATGATGAGGGGCCGGCAAGCGGAAGCCTGCGAAGCCTACGAGGAGGCACTCCAGCTCGCCCGCGAGGTCGGCGCCCACACCGAAGTCCCCTTCCTCCTCGCCCGGCAGGCCGAACTGGCCTACCGCGACGGCGAGCCGGAGACCGCCCGACGGAGGCTCGACGAAGCCGCACGGGAGGCCGAGCGCTACCGCGTCCGGGAGACCCAGACGTACGTCTGCTTCCTCGGCGCCGCCCTCGCCCTCCACCGGGGCGACGTGGCGGAGGCCCGCGCCCAACTCGACGAGGCGGGCCGGACCGTTGCGCTGGGCTCCTCGCCACCGCACTTCGAAGCCGCGGTCACCGGCCTCGTGGCCCGCGTCGAGGCACACGAGGGCAAGGGCGCCGTCGCCGTCGCCACGGCCGCCGCCGCGCTGTGCTCCGCGCGGGGAGCACAGTGCGCGGAGTTCTTCGTCACCGGCCTGGGGGAAGGGCTCGCCGTCACCCTCGCAGAGGCGGGCGAGGCCGACCTCGCCGTACGGGTCCTGAGCGCCGTCGAGCACTGGCGCAAGGACACCACCCCCCGCTCGGCCATCGAACTGCAGGACGGCGAGAAGATCACGGCCCGGGCGCTCGCCGTGCTCGGCGCGCCGGGCCTGGCGGTGGCCCGCGAGGCCGGCGCGGAGCTCGACGTCGACGGGGTCCTCTCGCTCGTCGAGCCCTTCACCGGTCGGGGAGCGCACGGAGAGCCCGGTGGAAGGGCCGTCAGGAACAGCTGATCCGGGACTGCGCCCAGTCGGCGACCGCGGCCCGGCCGAACGGCGTGTGTTCCTCCACCACGAGGCGGAGCGTGGACCGGCCGGAGATGTCGACGTGCACCGGGATCGGCGGGTCACCCGCCCGGACGACCTCGGAGCGCCAGAGTCGCACCCCGTCCCCGTAGACGGAGAAGCGGACGCCGCCGACGCCGAGCGGGGCGCTCAGGTCGTCGACGCCGACGACCGCGTCGTAGCTCGTGCACTGCCGGTTGAGGTCGATCAACAACGAGGACGGTGCATGGACGCTCACCCCGTGCGCGTACGGGGTGCCCCCGACGGACAGGCTTCTGCGCTGCCACATCCAACTGCTGTCCGCGAGGGACACCTCGGGCTTGGTGCCGTCGCCGAAGGTTCCGTACCGCAGTTCATTGACCTGGTAGACGGACGGCGTCCGGGGTGCCGGTTCCGTTGCGGGCTTCGTGGGGGTGGGCGTGGGCGTCGGCGCGGGCGTCGGGCGCTGCTCCGAAGCGGTCGGCGACGGCGTGGGAGTCGGCTTCGGGGCGGGCTTCGAGGGTTTCGGAGCAGGCGTGGGCGCGGGCTTCGGCGGGGGAACGGGTGCCGGCGGTTCGGAGACGACGGGCGGGGCCGGCTCCACGACCTTCGGGGACGGCTCCGCCGGCGGTGCGGGCTCGGGAGGCGCCAGCGGGGTGACGACCGGCTGCGTGGGTCGGGGCGAGGCCACCGGCTGCGGATCCCCGGCCATGGCCCAGACGAGCCCGGCCGCCGCGGCGACCGCCACGGCCGCCGCGATCCCGGCCTTCGCGGGCGCTCCGAGCCCCTCGGCGACGGCACTGCCCGAAGCGGCGCCGCCGGACGAGCCGGAGGCGGCGGCTGCCGCGCCCGCACCGGCCGCCGCGGCGGCGCCGCCGACGGCGACACCGGCCGCCTTGAGGGAGTAGCCGGCGGCGAACCAGCCGATGACGGCGACCGGGAGGAGCGCGGGGATCCCGGCGTTCACATGGGCCAGCTCACCCGCCGCGAGCCGACACTTGACGCACTCGTCCAGGTGTTTGCGCAGGCCGCGCTCGGCCCGCATCCGCAAGCCGCCGCGCGCATAGGCGCCGAGCCGGTCCGCGTAGCGGGCGCAGTCGCCGCCCGCGGTCAGGGACTGGCTGACGTGCGCCTGGAGGTAGGCCTGCTTGAGGCCCTCACGGGCCCGACTGGCCAGTACGGCGGTCGCGTTGGCGGTCAGCCCGAAGAGCGGCGCGACCTCGCTCGGCGACTCCTCCTCGACCGTGGTGTGCCACAGAACGGCCTGCCAGCGCTCGGGAAGCGAACGGAAGGCCTGCATGGCGAGGGACCGTTCGGCCTCGTGCATGGCCCGCACGTCCGCACCGAGGTCCAGCGTGTCCTGGTCGGAGACCTCGGAGGAGCGTGCGGCGTCCGAGGCGAACACCGCGAAGTCCTCGACGAGGTGCTCCCGCTTCTGCGTCTTCGCCCAGTTCGCCGCGACCCGTCGGACGGTCGTCATGAGGTAGGCCCGGACCGCCTGCTCGGGACCGGCCCCGCCGCGGACCGCCTGGAGGGTGCGGGCGAAGACTTCGGCGGTGAGGTCGTCGGCGGTGTGCGCGTCCCGACAGCAGGACCTGGCGTACCGGCGCACGGCCTCGGAGTGGCGGCGGAACAGTTCCTCGTACGCGGAGCCGTCGCCGGTGCGCATGAGCCGGACGAGTTCGGAGTCGGAGGGAGGAAGTTCGCGCGGCGGCGGGAGCACCGTGTCGGGCACGTCGACGTCGGCTCCGTCATCGGCGGCACTTCCTGCGGCGTCACCGTCCCCCGAGGCGTCAGCACCCCGCGTGGTTTCCGCGGCGGATCCCGCGCTCGGTCCAGGACCACCACCCTCGCGCTGCTGCGGCACACTCGCCTCGGCGCCCCCGGACGGCGATCCGACGGGGCCGGGCGTCCCGACGGGGCCGGGCGTGCCGCGGGGGCCCACCGGTCCGCCCTGGCTCGGCACCTGCCGGGACGGAAGGCCACCGTCCTCGGTTTCCGCGCTGCCGTTGCCCAGAGGACCTTCCCGACCGTCACCGCTCATCGCGGAAGCCCCCGTAAGCACGCTCAGACCAGAACACCGGCCAAGATTGCCACAGAGCACGGGCACACCGAAGCGCCGCGTCCACTTACCACTCGTCCGGGGCGACTTCACGCGTCCGGGCGTAACCGCTCACACGTTCGTGTCATGCCGGTTGGTCCGCCCGGACCAGGGAGAACACCGCCGTACTCGTACGCCGACCAGTCCGCTACCGGGAGCGCAGGCCCTCAAGGAGGATGTCGAGGAGCCGGGCCGAGGCCGCCGCCTGCTGCACCGCGTCCGGCAGTGCCGGAGCCCCGGTGGCGATGACCAGGAGAACGTCCGCCACGGTCACGTCCGCCCGCAGCTCACCCGCCTCGCGCGCCCGGTCGACCAGGCGACCGACGACCTCCAGCAGTTCCGAGACGCCCGCGTCCTCACGCTCCTCGACGGGCACGCCCCGCGGTGTGACCACCCGTGCGTCCGCCTGCTCGGCAACGCTCCGCTGGTACGGCACCCGCGCCGACCCGTCGGCGTCCTCCGCCCCGAGCGGCATCTCGGGGTCGTCCACGCCCACCCTCAGCACCTGCGGCGGAAGGAGGCGCCCCGCACCCGAGGCCACCGAGGTCCGGAGGAACCGGGAGAGCGCCGACCACGGCTCGTCCTCCTGGCCCAGCGCGGCCCGCGCCTGCTCGGTCAGCCTGGCGGTCTCCTCCTCGGCTATCCGCCGGACCAGCACGTCCTTGCTCGGGAAGCGCCGGTAGACGGTGCCGACCCCGACCCGGGCACGGCGCGCCACGTCCTCCATCGGAGCGCCGTAGCCGAGCTCGCCGAACACCTCTCGCGCGGCGCGCAGCACGTGCTCCAGGTTGCGCTGGGCGTCCACCCGCAAGGGCGCGGACCTCCCGCCCGTCGCCGGCGCACCCGTGCGCGGCTCGGCCGTCCCCGGGACGTTCCCGTTCTCGACGGTCGCCGTCCCGACGCCCGACTGCCACCGCGAATCCTGCATCTGCATAAGCGTTCCCCCGCTCATGAACGTCTCCCCCCGGAGACTCCCCACCCTGACACGGGGCCTTCGACCGGACGCGCGCCTTGGTCCACGCACGCATTCCGATCCGACATCCCGATGAGGTACGAACATAGTTGAGTCGGGGTCAATTCAGAAGGGGGAGTTCCGCACGGTGCGCCCCCCGATCGGAGCAAGGACCGGAAGACTCCCGATTCCGACCCCCCTTCGAACCCGTTCCACCCTATTTGACCTGCAACCTTCCTTTCCCTCCGGCCCAGCGCGCCACCCGGCGCTTTCATATCCCTCCGGTCACACAATGTGCCGGGCCTGTGGACAAACCACGGACGGGGGTGCGTCATGGGACAGTGACCGAACCTGCGCGCATTCTCGTGGTCGGCGGTGGCTACGTCGGCATGTACACCGCGCTGCGCCTTCAGCGGCAGCTCAGGGCCGAGCTCAGAGCCGGCACCGCCGAGATCGTGCTGGTCACGCCCGAGCCGTACATGACCTACCAGCCGTTCCTGCCGGAGGCGGCGGCCGGCTCCATCTCCCCCCGCCACGTCGTCGTCCCGCTCCGCCGGGTCCTCGACCGCTGTCGGATCGTCATCGGCGAGGTCCGCTCGGTCGACCACGCCAAGCGGACCGCCACCCTGAGCACCCTCGCCACCGAGGAGGAGGGCGCCGGCGCCGTCGACCTCGTCTACGACGAGCTGGTCATCGCACCCGGCTCCGTCTCCCGCACCCTCCCGATCCCCGGCCTGCGCGACCACGGCATCGGCTTCAAGACCGTCGAGGAGGCCATCGGCCTGCGCAACCACGTCATCGAGCAGATGGACATCGCCTCCTCCACCCGCGACCCCGCGCTCCGCGACGCCGCCCTCACCTTCGTGTTCGTCGGCGGCGGGTACGCGGGCGTGGAGGCGCTCGCCGAGCTGGAGGACATGGCCCGCTACACCGCGCGGTACTACCACAACCTGAAGCCCGATGACCTGCGCTGGGTCCTCGTCGAGGCGTCGGACCGGATCCTTCCCGAGGTGGGCGAAGAAATGGGCCGGTACGCCATCCGGGAGCTCCGGGGCCGGAACGTCGACGTGCGACTGGAGACCCGCTTGGAATCCTGCGAGGACCGGGTCGCCGTCCTCAGCGACGGCACCCGACTGCCCACCCGCACCGTCGTCTGGACCGCCGGGGTCAGGCCCGCGCCGCTCCTCGCCGCGACCGACCTGCCGCTGGACGAACGCGGCCGGCTCCGCTGTACCGCCGGGCTCGCCGTCGAGGGCGTCGAGCACGCCTGGGCGGCCGGCGACGCGGCTGCCGTCCCCGACGTGACCGCGGAGGAACCCGGCAAGGAGTGCGCGCCCAACGCCCAGCACGCCGTCCGTCAGGCCAAGGTGCTCGCCGAGAACGTCGCGGCCTCCCTGCGCGGCCGGCCGCCCAAGGAGTACGCGCACTCCTACACGGGCTCCGTCGCCTCGCTCGGCCTCCACAAGGGCGTCGCCCACGTCTACGGACGCAGGCTGAAGGGATACCCGGCCTGGTTCATGCACCGCGCCTACCACCTCAGCCGGGTCCCCACCTTCAACCGCAAGGCCCGGGTCCTCGCCGAATGGACCCTGTCCGGCCTGTTCAAGAGGGAGATCGTCTCCCTGGGCTCGCTGGAGCACCCCCGGGCCGAATTCGAACTCGCCGCCGCCCCACCCCCCGACGACGGCGAGAAGCCACGTTCCTGACATCACTGTCAGTGCACTCGTCCACACTGGACGTGTGACCATAGGTGGGCTCACACCTGCACAGCGTGACTCTGCACGGCACCGACACCACGAGGCATAGAGATCCGTGAACTTCACCCGTTGGAGCGCCCGGCTCCCCGGCACGCAGCGCCGCGCGGCGCGGGGGACCGAAGGCTCCGTGCCCGCCGCCCGCGGTGAGTACGGTCAGCAGCTGGAGCACTTCGTCGACGAGACCGGCGACGTTCCCGCCCTGGAGGACTTCTCCGTGCGGGAGCTGCTCGGCCGGCTCCCCGGCCTGGTCGCCCTCGTGTACGGCCCTGACCACCGCATCGCCTACGTGAACGACGCGTACGCCGCTGCCTTCGGCCCGCGTCCCGCCGGCGCCACCGTCGCCGACACCTGCCCCGAGGCCGAGGAGCTCGGTCTGCTGCCCCTCCTGGACCAGGTGCTGCGCAGCGGCAAGCCCCGCACGGTCAAATCCCGCCGGACCCGGGACGGCGGCTCGTACACGGTCACCTGCCTGCCCGTCGACAGCCCCCGCCTCGACGGCGGCGGAGTCCTGGTCCACGCCGCCGACGTCACCGACCACGCGGAGGCCGCGGAGCGGCTCCGGGCCAGCGAGCGCCGGCACCGTGAGACCGCCGTCACCCTCCAGCGCTCCCTGCTGCCCCAAGAGCTGGAGCAGCCCGACGACCTGCGGATCGCCGCCACCTACCAACCCGGCGTCGCCGACGCCGCCGTCGGCGGCGACTGGTACGACGTGATCACCCTCGGCGCCGGCCGCACCGCACTCGTCATCGGCGACGTGATGGGCCGGGGCGTGCGCGCCGCCGCCGTCATGGGGCAGCTCCGCACCGCCGTCCGGGCCTATGCACGCCTCGACCTGCCGCCACACGAGGTGCTCCAGCTCCTCGACGGCCTCGCCGCCGAGATCGACGCCAGCCAGATCGCCACCTGTGTGTACGCGATCCACGACCCCAGCGAGGGCAGGTTGGTGTACGCCTCCGCCGGCCACCTCCCGATCCTGGTGCGCGACGAGGACGGCACCGTCCGCTGCGCCGAGGACCCGACCGGCCCGCCGCTCGGCACCGGAGGCTGGCTGCACGCCTCGGGCTCCATCGACCTGCCGCCCGGTTCCACCGCCGTCCTCTACACGGACGGCCTGGTCGAGCGCCGCCGCGAGGACATCGACGAGGGCGTCGCCGCCCTGGCCCGTGCCCTCACGGGGGCCACCGGCTCCCCGCAGGTGGTGTGCGACCGCCTCCTGCGCGCCCTGGGCGTCACCGCCGAGCACGACGACGACGTCGCCGTCCTGGTCGTCCAGCACCCCTCCCGCGAGGGAACGGACGCCGAGCTCTTCCACAACGCCGCCCTGGAACTGCTCGGAGGCGTGGAAGCAGCCCCTCGTGCGCGTGCCTTCGCCTCCGGGGTCCTCTCCTCCTGGCGCTTCCCGGTGGAGCTGCGCGACCTGGGGGTCCTCGCCACCAGCGAGCTGGTCGCGAACTCCCTCCAGCACGGCACCCCGCCCATGCGCCTGCGGCTGCGCCGCACCGACCGACGGCTGATCATCGAGGTCACCGACGGGGACGACCACCTGCCGCGCCGCCGCAGGGCGGAAACGGAGGACGAGGCGGGCCGCGGGATTTCGATCATCGCGACGATCGCCTCGTCCTGGGGGAGCCGCCGCACACCGGGCGGCGGCAAAGCGGTGTGGTGCGAGTTCGCCCTGCGGGACTGAACCGGCCTCAGGCGGACGCGGCCTCGCGGAGGGGCTCGTGCCGGGCGACCACCTTGGACGGCTTGGCGACGAGCGAGGGCTGGTCCTGCTCGGGGGTGAGCCGCCGTCCCAGACGGACGGCCAGCACGGTGATGCCCAGCGAGAAGAGGACGAAGGTCACGATGTACGGACCGTGCAGCGCGGCGCCCATGGGCCCGCCCACGGCCGGGCCGACCGCCAGCGCCAACTGCTTCACCAGGGCGAAGGCCGAGTTGTACTGCCCCACCATCGATTCCGGCGCCAAATCCGCCACCAAGGGCGCCACGGTCGGCGACAGCATCGCCTCCCCGAGCCCGAAGAGCGCGTACGTGGAGACGAAGGCGGCCGTCGCCATGGCCTGGCTGCCGTGCCCGAGCCCCGCGTACCCGGCGATCAACCAAGCCACGGTCCAGATCAGCCCCACGGCCGCGATCACCCGGGTCCGACGGCGGCGCTCGACGAACCGCAGCACCAGGAACTGGGCGACCACGATCACCGCCGTGTTGGCGGCCAGGGCGATCCCGAGCGTCGACGGCTGGATGCCGGCGGCCTCGGTGCCGTACGCGGCCAGACCCGACTCGAACTGTCCGTAGCAGGCGAAGAACAGCACGAAGCCGAGGACACAGAGCTGCACCATCGCCTTGTGCCCGAGCAGCGTGCGCACGCCGCCGCCCTTCCCGCCCCCGGACGGGCGGGCTCCCTGGAGCGCAGGAGAGCCCGCCATGCGGACGGTGCCCACGATCGCGGCGAGCACCAGGAACATCGCCGCCTCGATCGAGAACAGCAGGATGAAGCTGCCCGGCCTGCTGGTGTCGACCAGCAGGCCGCCGATCAGCCCGCCGATGCCGAGCCCGAGGTTCTGCAGGAAGAACTGCATGGCGAAGGCCCGTGTGCGGCCGGCGGGTGACGAGCACCAGACGATCATCGTGGCGAGGGCCGGCTGGAGGACGGCCGTGCCGGCACCGAGCAGCGCTGCGGCCCCCACGGCCGCCGGCACGTTGGACGCCAGCCCCATCCCCACCGCACCGACGGCCGCGACGACCGAGGCCGCCAGGAGGACGGGCACCGGACCGCGCCGGTCGATGGACCGCCCGCTGAAGGGCAGCACCACCAGTGCGGCCATGGCGAAGACGGCCAGCACGATGCCCGCCGTGGCCGCGCCCAGATCCCGCACCTGGGCCACGTACACATAGAGGTACGGCACCGTGAAGCCGAGTCCGAACGCGCTCAGCGCGCTGCCTGCCTGGATGCGGCGCATCGCTGCGCCCCTCGCCTTGGTCACACTCACCCACTTCGGTCGCAGATTCAGGGGTGTACGCCTGAAACTTGAAGACTTCAACTTTAAAGTTAACGTCTTAACAGTACATGCCGAAGGACTTCGATGCCAACGCGGCCCATGGGATACTCCCCGCATGTCCGACACCACCGAACGGCCCGGCTCGCAAAGCCCGCAGGAACCGAGCCTCGACGAGCAGATCGCCGCCTATCAGCGCGAGTTCCGCGACCTCGACCCCCAGGTCGAGAAGGTCGTCTCCGCCCTCGGCCGGCTGAACCGCCGGATGAACGTGGCGTACGGCCGACAACTCGCCGACCTCGGCATCAGCAATGCAGAGTGGGAGGTCCTCAAGACCCTGGTCCTCTCCGGCGAGCCCTATCGACTGGGGCCGGGAGAGCTCGCCAAGAGGTTGGGCCTCACGCCGGCCGCCATGACCCACCGCATCGACCGCATGGCCGGCGAGGGCCTGGTCACCCGCGACCGCGACGAGAACAACCGGGTGCGCGTGATCGTCGAGCTCACCGATGAAGGTCGCTCGAAGTGGCTGGAGGCCATGCGCATGGCCACCGCCTTCGAAGAGGAACTGCTCCAGGACCTGAGCAGCGAGGAGCGCGGAGCCTTGGGAGAGGCGCTCATCCACCTCCTGCGCCGCGTGGAGCTCACCCAGCCCGATGCCGACGGCCGCCTGACGGACCTCGACTGACTTCACCAACCCGAGGTTGACACGCCCTTCCCGGATGCGTAGTGTTCTCCGAGTTGTCACGGGGCCGGAACGGTTCTTCGACGACCACTCACGCCGCGCACGCGGCACCTCTACTCAGCACGGACTCCCTATTCGGGATGTATTTCGGCATGCCGAAATTCATTTCGAATGGCTCGATTATGAGTCGTCGGGGAAACCCGCTAGAGTTTGAGACGTCGGAACGGCCCAACAGCCGGAAAGACAAATCCCGCTGACTGGGAATCAGGCGCCGAAAGGATCTGATAGAGTCGGAATCGCCGGAAGGGCCCGGAGCGAAAGCGAATGGGGCCGGAAAGCACCGAGGAAATCGGGTCGGAAAGATCTGATAGAGTCGGAAACGAAGGAAGCGCCCGGAGGGCCTGGGAACAGGAACGATGGAAGCG
>NZ_JBHYMF010000130.1:0-20299 GCF_042742855.1 Streptomyces sp. NPDC058877
CCCCGACCCACCCCCCAGGAACCGAAGGGCCGACCGTGACCCTCACCGCACCGCAGGCGCCGGCCGCACCGCCGCGCGCCGCCCCGCCGCCCCGACCGGGCCCCGTCCGGCGGGCCTGGCGGACGATCTCGCCGTACGCCTACCTCGCCCCGTTCTTCACCCTGTTCGCCGCCTTCGGCCTCTTCCCCCTGCTCTACACCGCCTTCGTCTCCCTGTACCGGGTGGAGCTCCAGGCTCCCGGCGACATGGAGTGGCGCGGCATCGGCAACTACACGGCGCTCCTCGGCGACGAGTACTTCTGGATCGCGCTGCGCAACACGTTCACCATCGGCGTCCTCTCCACCGTGCCGCAGTTGGTGATGGCCCTCGGGCTCGCACACCTGCTGAACTACCGGATGCGCGGACGCACGTTCCTGCGGACCGCGGTCCTGCTTCCGTACGCGACCTCGGTGGCCGCCGCCACCCTCGTCTTCGCCCAGCTCTTCGGCCGGGACTTCGGGCTCGTCAACTACGCCCTCGGTCTGATCGGCATCGACCCCGTCGACTGGCAGAACGACACGGTCGCCTCGCAGATCGCGGTGTCGACGGTCGTCATCTGGCGCTGGACCGGCTACAACGCGCTGATCTACCTCGCCGGCATGCAGTCGATCCCCGACGAGCTGTACGAGGCAGCCGCCATGGACGGCGCCTCGCGCTGGAGGCAGTTCCTCCACGTCACGCTGCCGGGGCTGCAGCCCACGATCCTGTTCACCATCATCGTCTCGACGATCGGCGCGACGCAGCTCTTCGGCGAGCCCCTGCTCCTCGAAGGGTCGATTTCCGGCGGCATCTCCCACCAGTACCAGACCCTCGGCCTCTACATGTACGAGCAGGGCTGGGGCTTCTTCCACCTCGGGCGGGCAGCCGCCATCGCCTGGGTGATGTTCCTGCTGATCGTGGTGCTCGTCGGGATCAACACCCTGATCGTGCGCCGCCGTTCCCGCAAGGAGGCCGGCCGATGACCGCGCCCACCCGGTCGGCGCGGCGCGGGCCCTCACGGGCCGGCCGCACCCTGCACGCCGGACCGCTCGCCCGTGCGATCCTGATCCTCGCCGTCCTGCTCTCGGCCTTCCCCTTCTACTGGACGATCGTTGCCGCGAGCCGCTCCAACGCCGACCTGGCCCAGGTCCCACCGGCCCTCCTGCCCGGAGCGCGCCTCATGGGCAACTTCGAAGCGGTCCTCGAAGAGGCGGACATCGGCAAGGCACTGTTGAACTCGCTGCTGGTTTCCGGCTCGATCACCCTGGGCACGGTCCTGTGCTGCACCCTCGCCGGCTTCGCCTTCGCCAAGCTGCGCTTCCGCGGCCGCGGTGCGCTGCTCGCGGTCACCGTGGGCACCATGATGATTCCGCCGCAGCTGGGCGTGATCCCGCTGTTCATGCTGATCGCCGAGCTCGGCTGGGTGAACCAGCTGCAGTCGGTGATCCTGCCGGGCCTGGTGTCGGCGTTCGGCGTGTTCTTCATGCGGCAGTACCTGGTGCAGTCCCTGCCCGACGAGCTGATCGAAGCAGCACGCGTCGACGGGGCGTCCACCGCACGGATCTTCTGGGCGATCGTGGTGCCGATCGCCCGGCCCGGGATGGCCGTGCTCGGTCTGCTGACCTTCATGGCCGCCTGGAACGACTTCTTCTGGCCCGTCGTCGCCCTCTCCTCCTCCGAGCCCACCGTCCAGGTCGCGCTGCGCCAGCTCGGCGGCGGTTACGTCCACGACCAGTCCGTGATCATGGCCGGCACGCTGCTCGGCACCCTGCCCGTGCTCCTCGTCTTCGGCCTCCTCGGCCGGCAGATCGTCGGCGGGATCATGCAGGGCGCGGTCAAGGGCTGACAGCCGTCCCTCCTCCTTCTCCAGACCTCTCACCGCAGGGAGCTCCCCCTCCATGACCGCGCTCGACACCCACACCGACGTCACGGCCGTCCACCGCTTCCCCGAAGGCTTCCGGTGGGGCACCGCCACGGCCGCCTACCAGATCGAAGGAGCCGCTGCCGAAGACGGTCGCACCCCCTCCATCTGGGACACCTTCAGTCGTACGCCCGGCAAGGTGCGCAACGGCGACACCGGCGACATCGCCGCCGACCACTACCACCGGGTCGACGAGGACGTCGCCCTGATGCAGCGCCTCGGAGTGACCGACTACCGGTTCTCCATCGCCTGGCCCCGGGTCCAGCCCACCGGCCGCGGACCAGCCGTCCGCAAGGGCCTGGACTTCTACCGGCGGCTCACCGACGCGCTCCTGGAAGCGGGCATCCGGCCCGTGGCGACGCTCTACCACTGGGACCTGCCGCAGGAGTTGGAGGACGCGGGCGGTTGGCCGCACCGGGACACCGCGTACCGGTTCGCCGAGTACGCGGACATCATGGCCGACGCCCTCGGCGACCGGGTGACGACCTGGACCACGCTCAACGAACCCTGGTGCGCGGCCTTCCTGGGCTACGGCAACGGCGTGCACGCCCCGGGCCGCACCAGCGACCTCGCCGCGCTGCGCGCAGCGCACCACCTCAACCTGGCGCACGGCCTGGCGGCCCGCGCGCTGCGCGGGGCGCTGCCCGGGACGGCGGAGGTGTCCCTGACGCTGAACCTCCACGTGGTACGCGCCCTTTCGGGGGCCCCCGAGGACCTGGACGCGGCACGCCGGATCGACGCGGTCGGGAACCGGATCTTCCTCGACCCCGTCTTCCACGGTCGGCTCCCCGAGGACCTGGTCCGGGACACCGCCTCCGTCACGGACTGGTCCTTCGTCCGGGACGGGGACCTGGAGACGGCAGCCGCGCCGATCGACTCGCTGGGCATCAACTACTACTCGCCCGCCGTGGTCGCCGCCGGCAGCTCCGGGTCGCCCTCCCCGTGGGCGGGCGCCGAGCGGCACGTGCGCTTCGAGCCCGCCCCCGGGCCGCTCACGGCCATGGACTGGCCGGTGGACGCGAGCGGCCTGTACGAGCTCCTGGTGCGGCTGCGCGACGAGCTGCCGGACGTACCGCTCGTGATCACGGAGAACGGAGCGGCGTACGACGACTACGCCGACCCCTCGGGAAACGTGAAGGACCCGGAGCGGGTGGACTACCTGCGCGCGCACCTGGAGGCGGTGCACCGGGCCCTCGGGGCCGGTGTCGACGTGCGGGGCTACTTCCTGTGGTCGCTGCTCGACAACTTCGAGTGGGCATACGGGTACAGCAAGCGCTTCGGCATCGTCCACGTGGACTTCGCCACGCAGCGCAGGACCTTGAAGGACAGTGCGCGCTGGTACGCGGACGTCATCGCCCGGGGCGGCCTGGGGACGGACTGACGGCGTCCGGGGCGCCGTGCCCCCCTCTGGGTCACGGCGCCCCGTTCCTCATCCGAACCGGGTCACATGCGCTGCCACAGGGCGGGGACGTTCGGCGGTTCCCAGCCGGTCTGGGCCTGGTGGCCCTGGATGCAGCGGTAGCTCGCACCGCCGTACGTCACCACGTCACCGGCCGTGTAGACCTTGCCCGCCGCCCAGGTGCCGCCGGGCTCCGGGTCGCCGGGTCCGGGGCCCGGGTCGCTTCCGGTGGTCCGCAGGGTGAGGCCGTAGTTCTGCAGCAGCGGGTTGAGCGGCTGGAAGAAGGTCGTGCCACCGCTGGAGCAGTTGCCGGAGCCTCCGGAAGTGACGCCCTGCGCCTGGCTTCCGGAGATGTAGGAGCCTCCGGAGTCGCCCGGCTCCGCACACACCGTGGTACGGGTCACGCCCGAGATCGTGCCTTCGGGGTAGGTGACGCTGGTGTTGTGCTGCTGCACGGTCCCGCAGTGCCAGCCGGTGGTGGAGCCGGAGCGGCAGATGGAGGCGCCGACCGGCTGCAGGACCGATCCGGTCACCTGGACGTTCGCGCCGCCGGCCCCCTTCACGTACGGGGTGGACGTCCAACTGCTGTTGGCGGCCACCCAGGCCATGTCGTTGCCGGGGAAGATCGAGCCCTGGAAACTGCCCTGGGACACCTGGTTGAAACCGCTGGTGGTGGTGCCCGCACGGCCGCAGTGACCCGCCGTGGCGAAGCCCTGGGTGGTGCCCCGGGTGACGGCGAAGCCGACCGAGCAACGGCCGCCGCCGCCCATGTAGTACGCGTCGCCGCCCCGGATGTCGTACAGCGGGCGGGGCGCCTCGGAGGTGCTGACGACGCGCACCAGGTCGCGGGGGACGCCGGTGGCGGCGACGAGCCGCGCTCCGGCACCGGCCTTCGTCTCCTCGACGACCAGGACGTTGGCCCGGACGTCGACGTACCGGACGGGGGCCTCGGCGGTGGCGGCCCGGTCGAGGGCCTCCTTCGCCCGCTCCAGGGAGGTCAGACCGTGCGTCACGAGCCGGGCCTTCGCGCCCGTGGCCCGTATCGCAGCCGCGTCGGCGGGGCGGGTGGTGGCGACGGTGAGGGTGCCGGCCTCGGCTCCGTCCACCCAGGCGCCCGCGAAGGCGGCGCCCAGGCCCTGGCGGAGCCGGGCGGCGGTGGCTCCGGCCTCGGCCTCGTTGGCAAGCCTGGTGAGGGCCTGGGTCCGGGTCAGACCGAGGTCCCGCTGCATGGCCCGGAGGACCTCGGGCTGGGCGGCGGCGGCACCGAGCGCTTGGGCGGCGGACTTGGGCGCGGGGGCGGCGGTCCGCACGGTGGACGGCGGTGTGAGGTCGCTCGGTTGCGGGGCCGCGCCGGCGGACCCGGACTGGAGGCCGGCCAGTGCCATTCCGGCGGCGGCCAGCACGGTACACGCCGCGCGGGCGTGTCGTCGGAGCATGAGTGTCTCCTCGGTTCTCGGTGGGGGATCTGCGAGAACCGTAGGGAGCCCCGCGGGGCCGCGGCAGTTGTCGGTCGGCCCCTGCCACCGCGTTATGCCCGGGCGGCGGGTGCTGGTGCCGCCGCCTTCACCGCGGGCTGCCCTCGGGCCTGGGCTCGACCGTCGCCGTCCGGCCGGCGCTGCGGGTGAGCGCCTCGCCGTGGGCGGCCCGGGTGTGGCCGAGCACGGCGGTGGCCCGGCCCGCCGCACGGCCCTCCGGATGCCAGCCCAACAGGTGTCGCCACACCAGGGGGGCGCCGGTCAGCGGCCGGGCCACCAGGCCGGGGGTGGCGGGGAAGGTGGCCCGGCACAGTCCGACGGCCCGGCCGACCTGGACCAGGTGCACGCAGGAGGCGGTGTCCGTCTCGTACACGCAGGCCGGGGTGAAGCCGGCCCGGACGCACGCTGCCGCGAAGCAGTCGCCGAAGCAGCCGTCGCCGGGCACGTCGGTCCAGGCCTCCGCCGCGAGTTCGGCCAGGTCGATCTCGGCGCGGGGGGCGAGCGGATGGTCGGCCGCCAGCATCACGTGCACGGGGTCGCGGGCCACCTCCGCCCAGGTCAGCCGGCCCTCCTCGGGCGGGCGGCTCTCGCCGCAGACCCCCACCAGGGCGAAGTCCAGTCTGCCGCTGGTGACCCCACAGGCGATCTCGCGCTCCGACCAGGAGGTGTGGGTGGTCACCGGGGCTCCGGGGTCCGTGCGGGCGATCCGGTCGACGAGGCTGCCGAGCAGCGGACCGTGCGTGCTGCCCAGTCGGTAGCCCTCCGCTCCGGAACGGGCGAAGCGCACCGCCTCCTCTTGGAGTTCGCACACGGCGGGCAGCACCACTCGGGCCCGATCGAGGACGAGGTCGCCCAGCGGGGTGGCCCGGACGCCCTCGCGTCCCCGCTCGAACAACGCCCCGCCGAGGGCCCGCTCGATCCGCTTCAGCTGTGCGCTGAGCGCGGGCTGCGCCAGCCCCAGTGCGGTCGCGGCACGGGTGAGACTCCCCGCGTCCGCAATGGCCCGGATCGTCTTGAGGTGCCTCAACTCCAAGTCCATGTGAAGAGCTTGACGCGCCTCGCCAAGGAGGTCCAGACCAACGGATCGGGTACTGGGATAGTCTGCTGGCCCTTCGGAACGGGTGCCCGATCTCTTCAGTGGAGCGAGCGAGACAGATGACCGAACTGTGCCGGACGTACCTGGACGAGTGCCTGCGCGGGGACCGCGGGCTCGCGACGGCCGTCGCGCGGACCGAGCTGCCCCCGGCCTTCGAAGAGGCCTGGCGCCCGCACCTGCTGCCCCGGCCCTGGTTCGTCCGGGAATCGGAAGCCGCCTCGTTCGCGAAGGACCTGGAGGGCCTCTTCGACCTCCTGCTCTCCCTGCCGGACCGGCTCTTCGACGGGGACACCGAGCGGTACGCGGCGGAGTTGGGGCTCGACGAGGAGCTGGTGGCGCTGCTGCGGAGGGCCGGGTCGGGCCTCCCCGCCAAACTCGGCCGCGCCGACGCGTACCACGACGGCACCGCGTACAAGCTCCTGGAGTTCAACCTCGGCAGTGAGGTCGGCGGACTCGACATGGACGTCCTCGACCGGGCTTTGCTGCGGGTGCCCGGGTTCGCCGGCTTCGCACGCGAACACCGCCTCGGACACGTCGACATCGCCGCTCGGATGGCTGCCGTCCTGCGCGACCGGGCCCGGCCCGTGCTGTCCGGCGGGGCGGAGCCGGTGATCGGACTGATCGAGGGGCGCGGCGGTGTCGGCCCGTACGGACGGTTGATGCGCGCGACCCAGGAGGCCATGGCCGAGCAGGGCCTCGACCTGCGGATCGGCGAGATCGGCGAGGTGCGGGCGCGTGCCGACGGGAAGCTCACCCTGCACGGCACGCCGCTCGATCTGGTGCTGCGGAACTTCGCGGCGAGCCAGCTGCTCGACGACCCCGGGGGGCCGGAGGTCGCGGAGCCCTTCTTCCGTGCCCACGAGGCGGGCAGGACCGTGTTGTTCACGTCCTTGGAGAGCGGCCTCTACTCCCACAAGGGCGCGCTCTCCCTGCTCTCGGACCCGCAGTGGGACGGCGCCTTCGACGCCGCGGAGCGGTCCCTGATCGACCGGGTGCTGCCGTGGAGCCGTACGCTGCGGGCCTCCGGGCCGGCCGGGCTGATCGACCTGTGCCGGGAGCGGCGAACGCGACTGATCCTCAAGCCGGGGGCCGGGTACGGCGGCCTGGACGCCTTCGTCGGCTGGGAATGCACCGATGCCGAGTGGGGGGAGGCCCTGCGCCACGCGGTGGAGAGCGGGGGTTACGTGGCTCAGGAGCGGGTGGTGCCACGGCCCGAGCCCGTGTACGACCCGGCGACCGGCGCCGTGGAGGACTGGATCGCGGCACTGGGGTTCTTCCTCACCGACGGGGGCTACGCGGGTGCGCACGCACGGGCCAACCGGGCGGGCGGCGGCGCGATCGTCGGAATGAGCAGCAATCCGGACACGCGGATGGCGGGGGTGTTCACCCACCCCTGACGGGGGTTACCCGGCGGTGCCCGCTCGTCTCCGGCGGATCCGGCACGACCGGGGCGGGACCGCCGATGGGTTCCCTCCTTCTTCCCCGGCCCCGCTCCGGGCTTCTCCCCCTCGCGCCGCGGTCGGCTTCCGGCGCGACCGTGACCGGGGTCGCGCCGGTCCCTGCGTCACGCGGGGCCGGCCGGAGCCCCCGGCAAGGGCGTGGTGCCCGGTTGCAGTGCGGCCACCGCGCCGAGCAACAGTTCCAGGGCGAACGGGTACCCGCTGTCGCGCATCTCGGCAGCGAGCAGCGGGAAGGTCGCCGCGACGTTCGGGTGGCTGTCGGGCGGGAGTCGACCGTACACGGCGTGCCAGACCTCCGCCTCCTTCTCCCGGGCGGCCGGCGGCAGGGCGAGTGCGGCGGCGTCCTGGGCGGCGAAGGCGAGGGCCTGGTCGACGAAGGCGTGGTAGATCCGCACGGCGAGGCCGTCCGGGAAACCGGCGGAACGGAGGACGCCGAGGATCCGTTCGACGGCCCGGGTCTCGTGCGGCCGTCCGGTGGTGCGATGGGCCACGAGCGCCGCCACCCGGGGGTTGGCCTGGTAGCAGCGGTGGATGCGCAGGCCCAGCTCGCGCAGATCGGCGCGCCAGTCGCCGGTGGCCGACCAGCCCTCCTGCGCACGGCCGATCATCTCGTCGGCGACGGCGAGGAGCAGGGCGTCGGTGTTCCTGAAGTAGCGGTAGAGGGCGGTGGGGTCGGCGCCGAGCGCGGCGCCCAGCCTCCGTACCGAGAGGGCATCGGCACCGTGCTGTGCGATCAGCCGCAGCGCCGTCTCGACGATGAGCCCCTCCGAGAGGACCGCGCCCTGCTTGGTGGGGCGGCGGCGTCGTCTGTTGCCTTCGGGGACCACGCGTTCGGACATGGCGGGCACCTTACGTCAACACCATTGACCTGTAAACGGCCCGCCGGGTTCGATGGCGCCCGTCAACCGCCACCACATGCTCTGGAGCTCCCATGGTCACGGCCGATCTCGTCTTCACCCGTGGTCCCGTCTTCACCGCGGACCCGGCCCGCACCCGGGCGACCTCCCTCGCCGTCGTCGGCGAGCGGATCGCAGCCGTCGGCCACGACGAGGTGCGGGACCTCGTCGGACCGGCCACGGAAGTGGTCGACCTGACGGGGAAGCTGCTGCTGCCGGGCTTCCAGGACGCGCACGTCCACGCGGTCTCCGGCGGAAAGGAGTTGGCGGAGTGCGACCTCGCCGGCACGGTCGGCGTCCGGGAGTACCTCGAACTGGTCCACCGGTACGCGGACGCCCACCCCGACCGTGCGTGGATCACCGGTGGCGGCTGGTCGATGGAGAGTTTCGACGGCGGACTGCCCACCCGGCAACTGCTCGACTCCGTCGTCCCGGACCGACCGGTCCTGCTGTCCAACCGGGACCATCACGGAGCCTGGGTCAACACCCGGGCCCTGGAGCTCGCGGGCCTCACCGCCGACACCCCCGATCCCGCCGACGGCCGGATCGAGCGGGAGGCGGACGGCTCGCCCAGCGGCATGCTCCAGGAGGGTGCGATCGAGCTGGTCGCCCGGCTGTTGCCGGAAACCACGCCGGAGGAACGGCTGGCCGCTC
Source organism: Streptomyces sp. NPDC058877 (assembly GCF_042742855.1). NCBI lineage: Bacteria > Bacillati > Actinomycetota > Actinomycetes > Kitasatosporales > Streptomycetaceae > Streptomyces > Streptomyces sp. NPDC058877. The sequence goes on from NZ_JBHYMF010000130.1 coordinate 8,920, forward strand.
TGCTGCGGGCACAGAAGCTGCTGCACTCGCTGGGCATCACGGCCTGGCAGGACGCACTGCTCGGTTCCTTCGGTGGGATGACGGACCCGTCGGAGGCGTACCGGACGGCCGCCGACGACGGATCGCTGACCGCCCGGGTGACCGGTGCGCTGTGGTGGGACCGGGAGCGGGGCGCCGAACAGATACCCGAACTGGTCGCCCGGCGGGAGAAGTGGAGCGGGGGGCGGTTTCGAGCAGGCTCGGTGAAGATCATGCAGGACGGCATCGCGGAGAACTTCACCGCCGCCCTGACCTCCCCCTACCTGGACGGCTGCGGCTGCGCCACCGCCAACAGCGGTCTCAGCTTCGTCGATCCGGAAGCCCTGCGGGGGTACGTGACCGAGTTGGACGCCCTGGACTTCCAGGTCCATTTCCACGCCCTGGGCGACCGGGCCGTCCGGGAGGCCCTGGACGCGCTGGAGGCCGCGATCGCCGCCAACGGGCGCCGGGGCAACCGCCACCACCTGGCCCACCTCCAGGTCGTCCACCCCGCGGACCTGAAGCGCTTCGCCGCGCTCGGCGCGATCGCCAACGTCCAGCCGCTGTGGGCCGCGCACGAGCCGCAGATGGACGAGCTGACCATCCCGTTCCTGGGCCCCGAACGCGCTTCCTGGCAGTACCCGTTCGGCGATCTGGTGCGCGCCGGGGCGACCCTCGCCGCGGGCAGCGACTGGCCGGTCAGCAGCCCGAACCCGATCGAGGGCATCCACGTCGCCGTCAACCGCCGGGAGCCCGGGACGACCGAGGAGCGCGTCTTCTTCGCCGAGCAGCGGCTGGACCTCAGCACGGCGCTGGCGGCCTACACCGCGGGCACCGCTCATGTGAACGGCCTCGACGACACCGGAAGCCTGCGCCCCGGTCACCTCGCCGACCTCGTCGTCCTGGACCGGGACGTCCTCACCGGCCCGCCGGAGGAGATCGCCGAGGCCCGGGTCGAGCGGACCTACGTCGGCGGGCGGCTGGTCCACTCGGTCTGACCGGCCCCGGTGTCGCGCCCGCTCCGTCCGACCGTTCCGCCGGCGTCCTCATCCGGCCCGGAGCGACCTCAGCGAGGAGGCCCGGACGTCCAGTCGGGTCGCCACGAGCGTCCCGGCAGGCTCCCGGCGGCCTTGCTCCAGGACCGCGACGAGGTGCTCCACCCCGGCTTCCGCGACCGCCTCGGGCCGGAGGCTCAGCGTGGTCGTCGGCGGGACGGTGTGCAGGGCGGTGGCGTCCTCGCTCACCAGGGCGACCAGCAGATCGTCCGGAACCCGGTACCGGTGGCGGCGCGCCGCCTCCAGGACGAGGGGCGGGCTGGCCTCGGCGACCACGAAGAGGGCGTCCGGCCGTTCGGCCCCGCCCGGTACGGCGAGGGCGTGCTCGACGGCCTCCACCACCGGTCCGTTGCCGGGCGCGTCGACGCGCACGAGCAACTCCGGCAGGCCGTGCGCAGCACACCAGGCGCGGTGGGCGGCACGGACCTCCAGGTGGAAGCGGGTGCTGCTGTCCGGCACCACGAGCACGGGTCGTCTGGCTCCCTGTCCGTGGAGGTGGTCGAGGACCTCGCGCACGGCGGCGTCCGCGTCGACGTCCACCCAGGAAGCCCCGGCCCTCCCCTCGACGGAGCGGTCGCTGAAGACGGGGATGCCGGCGGCGAGGAGGTGTTCGACGACCGGGTCGTCCGCCACCGGGTCGGCGACGACCACCGCGTCGAGCGACAGGTCGACCCACTCGCTCTGCAGCGTGCCGGCGGGCAGCAGCACCACGGCGTAACCGCGGCGCAGCGAGGTCGCCGCGGTGGCCCCGGTCAGCCGGGCGAAGTACGGCGACTCCAGGAAGGTCCAGGGAGCGTCGGCGAACTCACCGACCACGTATCCGATCAACCGGGCCCGTCCCGCACGCAGCCGGCGCGCGGTGGCGTTGGGCCGGTAGCCCATCCTGCGGGCGGTTTCGCGGGCCCTCTCCCGCACCTCGGGAGAGAGCCTTCCGGTGCCGTTCAGCGCCGCCGAGACGGTCGTCTTGGAGAGGCCCGCTTCGCGGGCCACGTCGACGAGGCGGACGCGCGGGATGGGCGGCGAGGGCTGTCCGCCGTGCCGTGAAGCTTCGGTCATGAAGGTGATGCTGCCACCCTCGCACGCTCTGCAAAACCGTTCCCGCAAAGCCTTGTGCGGGAACGTTCCCGCACCAATACTCGCTCCATCCCCCCGAGCCCGTCACTACACCCGTAAAGGGGTGCGTCCCATGCGCATGCCCAGAACCCTCGCCCTCGTGCTGTGCACCGCCGCCCTCGCAGCCGCCAGCAGCGCCTGTTCGGGAGCCACGAACCCGCCGGCCGGCGGCGGTGCCCCGGACTTCACGGTCTCCCCGACCTCGCCGGCCGCCCGCGGACCGCTGGACTCCTTCACCTGGTCCTTGTACGCGGAGCCGTACACGCTCGACTACGCCCTCGCGTACGACTACCCGCCGAACACCGTGCTCGCCAACGTGTGCGAGCAGCTCCTCCGGGTCACCCCCGACATGAGGATCGAGCCCGGACTCGCCGTGGCCTACGACCGGCCGGACCCGCGCACCCTCGTGTACGCGCTGCGCCCCGGGGTGAGGTTCCACGACGGCACCACCATGACCGCCGACGACGTGGTCGCCTCGCTCACCCGGCAGATGGACCCGAAGACCGGCTCGCCCTGGGCCTCCGCCTTCAAGAACGTCGACGCGATCGAGAAGACCGGCCCCCTGGAGGTGACGGTCCGCCTCAGCAAGCCCGACGTCCTCTTCCACGAGCTGATGGCCGCCTCCCCCGGCACCGTCGTGAGCGCCGCCTCCCTCAAGGAGGCCGGCAAGGACTACGGCACGCCCGGGACCGGACTGAACTGCACCGGCCCCTACGCGCTCGACACCTGGGCGCAGGGCGACAGCATCACCCTCAAGAAGCACACCGCCTACTGGGACGAGGAGCTGGCCCCCGCATCGGATCGGGTGAAGTTCACCTTCGTCGAGGACCCCGCGGCCCGCTCCAACGGCTTCCTCTCCGGCAGCGTCGACGGCGGCTACCTCCTCCCCTCGTCCTCACTCGCCCAACTGCGCTCCAGCGACAAGGGCACGGTGTTCTTCGGGCCCAACACCGCTGCCGCGAACCTCGCCGTCCTGGACTTCCACGGTCCGCTCGGCGAACCCGAGGTCCGCAGGGCGCTGTCCATGGCCCTCGACCGGAAGAACATCATCAGGGCCGCGGCCGGCGGCGTCGGCGTGCCCGCCAAGGCCCCTGCCGCACGCGGCGCCTGGGCGCTCGCCCCCGAGAAGACCGCGCTGCTCTTCGACGCCCTGCCCGAACCGGTGTACGACGTCGCCGCCGCGAAGGAACTCGTCCGGGAAGCCGGGGCGAACGGGCGGACGATCACCCTCGCCACCAGCTCGCTCGCGCCCGAGATCAGCGTCGTGGCCAACGCCGTCCAGGCCGCGGGCCGTCAGATCGGGCTGGACGTCCGGTTGAAGCCGGTCTCCCCCGACGCGTACAGCAGCATCTTCGTCGACCCGAGCGCCCGCACCGGCCTCGACCTGGTCATCACCAACGGCTACGACAACACTCCCGACCCGCTGGAGTTCTACCAGTACCTGCGCACCGGCGACTTCGGGAACTACGGCAACTGGTCGAATCCCGCCTTCGACCTCGCCTTCGACCGCGCCAACTCCGAGCCCGATCCGGTGAAGCGGGCCGAACTCACCGCGAAGCTCCAGCAGATCGCGCTCGACGAGCTACCGGTCATCCCCGTGTACGAGGCGCCCTACTCGGTCTTCCTCGGCGAGCGGATCACCGGCGCACCGACCGGCATCGCCCAGCTCTACTACCCGTGGGCCGCGACGATCGGGGCCAACCGGCGATGACGCGCTACCTCTTCGGACGGTTCCTCGGCCTGGCGGCAGTGCTGCTCGTGGCCTCGCTCGTGGTCTTCGGCTCCGTCCGCCTGGCCCCCGGCGACCCGGTGTCCTTCCTGCTGCACGGCCGCCCCGCGACCCCCGAGACCGTGGCGGCCCTGCGGGCGGAGCACCACCTCGACGATCCGCTGGTCGCCCAGTACGCCCAGTGGCTCGGCGGGGTGCTGAGCGGCGACCTCGGCCGCTCGGCCCAGTACCACCAGGACGTGACCGCCCTCGTCGGTTCCCGACTGCCCGGCACCGCCCTGCTCGTCGGCTACGCCGCCGTGCTCGTCCTGGTGCTCGGGGTCGCGGCAGGCGTCCTCGCCGCCCTGCGCCCCGGCCTCCCCGACCGGATCGTGCTGATCGGCACCGGCGTCGCGACCGCCACTCCCCCGTTCGTCACCGCCATCGCGCTCGTCTCGCTCTTCTCCGTGCGGTTCGGCTGGTTCCCCGGACCGGGCGGCGGCGTCCCGCCGGGCCTGCCCGAGCGGCTCCACCAATTGACGCTCCCCGCCTTCGCCCTGGCACTGTCCTTCGCGGGACTCCTCGCCCGGGTGACCCGCTCGGCCATGCTCGACGAACTCGGACGCGACCACGTCGAGGTGGCGCGGGCCCGGGGCGTCGCGGCCCGCTCGGTGATCCGCCGACACGTGCTGCGCAATGCGCTCGGCCCGGTCGTCACGGTCGGCGGCACCCTGCTCGCCGGACTCATCGTGAGCACCTCGATCGTCGAGACCGCCTTCGACGTCCCCGGACTCGGCTCGCTGCTCGTGCAGTCCGTCACCGCCAAGGACTTCGCCGTCGTGCAGGCGATCACCCTCCTCAGCGTCGCGGCCTTCGTGCTCGTCAACCTCGTCGTCGACCTGCTCGCACCGCTCATCGACCCCCGTCTGTCCCTCGGGGAAGGCTCCTCATGACCTCCACCACCTCCACGGCTCCGTACCGCAGACCGGGGATGCGCGCCCTGCGCCCCCTCGGCCGGGGACCGCTCTTCGCGGTCGCGACCGCGGTCCTCGCCGCGCTCGTCCTGGCCGCTCTGCTCGCCCCCCTCCTCGCCCCGTACGATCCGGAGGCGCTCGACCTGTCGGCGAGCCTGGTCGGAACCACCGGTGACCACCTGCTCGGGACCGATCAGTCGGGCCGCGACGTGCTGTCCCGGTTGATCCACGGCGCCCGCACGGGGCTCCTCGGGCCGCTGCTCGTCGTCGGCGTCTCCACGCTCTCGGGCACCTTCCTGGGCGTGTTGGCCGCCTGGCGGGGCGGTTGGGTGGACGCCCTGCTCTCACGCTCCATGGACCTCGTCTTCGCGCTCCCGGGGCTCCTGCTCGCGATCCTCTTGGTGTCGGTCCTCGGTCCGGGGCTCACCGCGCCCGTGCTCGCCATGTCCGTCGCGTACACGCCGTACGTGGGACGGCTCGTGCGGGGCGTGGCACGGCAGGAGAAGGCCAGGCCGTACATCGAGGCGTACCGGGTGCAGGGTTGGTCCGGCTGGACCGTCTGTGTGCGCCGGCTGCTGCCCGGCATCGCCCCGACGGTCTTCGCCCAGTCCGCGATGAACTTCGGATACGCGCTGATGGACCTGGCGGCGCTGTCCTTCCTCGGGTTCGGGGTGCAACCGCCGACCGCCGACTGGGGAGCCATGATCAACGAGGGGCAAGCGGCCGTCCTGCAAGGGGCGATGCTGCCCGCCCTCGCGCCCTCCGCGTGCATCGTGCTCGCGGTGGTGGCGTTCGGCACCGTCGGCGAGGGACTCGCCGACCGGATCGCGAAGCGGGAACGGTGAACACGATGACGACGTCTCCTCCTTCCCCGCCCCCGGGAACCGCACCGGTCCTGGAGATCGACGGGCTCAGCGTGCACCTGGCCGGCGACCGGGCGGCCCGCCCCGTCCTCGACCGGATCGGACTGACGGTACGGCGGGGGGAGACCGTCGGCCTGGTGGGCGAGTCCGGCTCCGGCAAGTCAGTGGCCTGCCGCAGCGTCCTCGGGCTGGTACCGGGAGGTGCCCGCACCGAAGGCGAGGTCCGGGTCGCCGGCCGTGACGTGCTCGCCATGGACCGCGCCGAACTCACCGCACTGCGCACCCGACGGGTCTCCATGGTGTTCCAGGACCCGCGCGCCTCCGTCAACCCGCTGCGCCGGGTGGGCGACTTCCTCACCGAAGGACTCCGCGCGGCGGGAACTCCCGCCGCCGAAGCGACCGTCCGTGCCGAGGAGCTCCTCGACGCGGTCGGCATCCGCGACCCGCGCGGCGCGCTGCGCCGCCGCCCCCACCAGTTCTCCGGCGGCATGCTCCAGCGGGTCGTCATCGCGGCGGCGCTCGCGACCGAGCCGGTCCTCCTCGTCGCCGACGAGCCGACGACCGCCCTCGACGTCACCACCCAGGCCGAGGTCCTCACGCTCCTGGCCCGGCTGCGGGCCGAGCGGGGCACGGGCATGCTCTTCGTCACCCACGACCTGGAGCTGGCCTCGTCCGTCTGCGACCGGGTGTACGTGATGTACGCGGGCAGGATCGTGGAGACCCGGTCCACGGAGGAGTTGTTCGACCGGCCGCGCCATCCGTACACGGCGGGGCTGCTCGCCTCCACCCCCCGCCTCGAACCGGGGTCGCCGGCTCCCCGGCCCGTCCCCGGACGCCCCGTCTCCCTCGCCGAGGCCCCGCCCGGCTGCGCCTTCGCGGCGCGCTGCGTCCATGCCCTGCCGCGCTGCACCGAGGAAGCACCCGCACTCGTACGTCACGGCGACGGGTTCGCCGCCTGCCACCGCGTCGAAGAAGGGATCACGCCATGAGCGTCTCGTCCTGCCCGCCCCGGAAGGGACTGGTCGTCGACGGCCTGCGCAAACGGTACGGGGACCACACGGCGGTCGACGGCGTGTCCTTCGCGCTGGCGCCGGGGACGTCCCTCGCCCTCGTCGGCGGGTCCGGCAGCGGCAAGACGACCACGGTCCGGATGCTCGTCGGCCTGGAGCGCCCGGACGGCGGCACCGTCCACCTGGACGGGCGGGACCGGTCCGGCCCCTTCCGGGGGCGGACCGAGCGGCTCGCCCGGGCACGGGAGATCCAGATGGTCTTCCAGGACCCGTACCTGTCGCTCGACCCCCGGGTGACCGTCTCCGACTGCCTGGAGGAGACCCTGCGCCTCCACTCCGGGCGGGACCTGGCGGGTCGCCGGGCCAGGGTCGCCGAGCTGCTGGAGCAGGTCGGACTCAGCACCCGCGAGGCGTCCTCCCTTCCCCGCGGGCTGTCCGGCGGGCAGCGCCAACGAGTCGCGATCGCAAGGGCGTTGGCCGTGGAGCCCCGGGTCCTCGTCCTGGACGAGGCGGTCGCCGCGCTCGACGTGTCGATCCAGGCCCAGATCCTCGAACTCCTCGGTGCGATCCGTCGCGAGTCGGGGATCGGCTACCTGTTCGTCACCCATGACCTGGCGGTCGTCCGGCACGTCGCGGAGGAGGTCCTGGTCCTGAAGTCCGGCCGGGTCGTGGAGACGGGTCCGACCGCTCGGGTCCTGGACGCACCCGAGGATCCGTACACCCGACTGCTCCTGGACTCCGTGCCGCGGCGCGGCGGGCGCCGGGCCGTCCGGTGACGGACGGGGCGGGCCGGCAGGTCCGTCCGAGGGCGGCGCCGCCGTCACCGCCGGTGCCACGGAGGTAGGCCGGGCAGCCTGCCGGCCCCGGTCACCGCCGCGGGGGGCACGGGCTTCCGGCCCGGGGACCGGACATCGTCCCCGCGCCGGGTCCCGGTCAGCCCGTCAGGTGGGCGTGGACCGCGGCCATCGCCCGTGCCACCACTGCCCGGGACGCATCGGTGGGGTCGACGAGTTCGAAGCCGTGACGGGCGTCCGGTGCGTCGATGACCTCGACCTCCGCCCCGCGCTCCACGGCTGCGGCCAGGAACGCCTCGACGGTCGCTGCGAAGACCGGCTGTTCGAGACCGGCCCGGGTCAGGACGATCGGTGGCCCATCGGCCGTCCCCACGACGTCGACGGGACGGAAGCGGGTGTCCACCGTCCTCCATCCGGACAGCGGCGCCAGGACGGGGTAGTTCGCCGCGAGGCAGCGCAGCCAGGGCGGGGGCGCGGCGAGCCAGTCCGTCGTGAGCAGTCCACCGGCGGAGAAGAACCAGAGCGCGATCCGTTCCCCGTCGACGGCGGGATGGGCCCGCACCACGTCGACGGCCTCGGCGAGGTCCCGGGCGGCCTGCGGGTAGTCCACGAGGTCGTGCAACCGGTGGTCCAGGGTCACGCCGACGATCCCCGTGCTCGCCGCGTAGCGGCCGTATCCCAGGAAGAACGGGGAGTCCCGCGGGGTGGGACGCTGGTCGGGAGCGACGGGCCCGCCGTGGACGAACACCACTGCGGGTCGGGGCCCGTCTGCCTCCGGGAGGTGGAAGTCGACCCGACCGACCCGGTCTCGGGGACGCTCGGGCGGGTCGAGGAGGAAGGGCAAGAGGTGTGACGGCTGCTGGTGCTCGCGCACCGGAGCGGTCAGCCGGCGCCCCCCGCCGGCCGCCGCACGGAGCAGCACATCGGCCAGTTCGGCGGGGGCGGAGAGCATCGGCCAGTGTCCGGTGCCGAGTTCGAAGAAGCGGAACCTCTCCTCTGCGTACGTCTGCATCCGGGGCGGACCCGACTCCATCAGCATCTGGATCAGGTCGATACTCGTCCCGTTGACGGTGCAGAGGATGCCGGTGCTGGGCAGGGCGGAGGCCGCTCCGGTCAGACGGAGCGGCTCCGTGAAGGTGCGTGCCGGTTGGGGCGATGCGAGGCGTTCCAGGCGGTCGAGGGCCTCGGCGGGAATCCCGTGGAGGCTGCCCCAGCGCGACCAGGTGCCGGGGGTCGGCGGCGGGACCCATCCGTCGGCTCCGGCCGGGTCGGCTCCGCCGAGGAGTCGTTCCCGCACGTCGGGATCGGGCACGGAGCGCACGGCCGGCTCGCCGTCCTGCGGGAGGTCGGTGTCCACGGAGACGATCCGGGCGACGCGCCCGGGCCGCCGGTCCGCGGCTCCGAGCACCGGGTGCAGACCGTATCCGTGTCCCACCAGGACCACCTCGGCCGCCTCGATCCGGTCGACGCGCCGAACCACCTCCTCGATGTGGGCCTCCAGGTCGATGCCGGGAGCGGCCCCGGCGGACCGGGCGCCCGTCCCGGTCAGGTCCACGGGATGCGCCTCCGCTCCCGCCTCCGCCAGCCGCGCCGCGGTTTCCTCCCACACCCAGCCTCCGGTGAAGCCGTCCGACACCAGTACGAACGTCGCCATCGCCGTCTCCTCGCCACTCTCGGGGTCGCTCCGCGGCCACGCTAGGAACTCCCCCTGGGGGAGGTTCAAGACGGAGCTCCGCGCACCGGGCGGCAGAATGGGAGGGCCCGAGCGAGTCCGCATCGGCCCAGGGAGGCCCACCTCGTGTTGTCCGACGGTCTGTGGAGCATCGGCGAGCTGGCCGCCCGCGCGGACGTCACCGTCAAGACCGTGCGGTTCTACACGGATCGCGGACTCCTTCCGGAGGCGGGCCGCAGCTCGGGCGGTCACCGGAGGTACGGGGTCGAGGCCCTCGACCGGTTGCGCTTCATCCGGTCCCTGCGCGCCCTTGACCTGCCGGTTCCCGAGGTGGAGCGGGTCCTCGACCGGGGCGGGGCGGACGAGGCGCTGGAGCGGGCCGTGGCCGGCCAGTTGCGGGAGGTGGGCTCCCGGCTGCTCGCCCTGCGGTGGAAGGAGGCCGCGCTGCGGTCCCTCCAGGACTGCGCACCGGACGAGCGCGCGGAGCGGCTGCGGCTGTTCGGCGCCCTGCCCTCCCCACCCAGCACGGATGCGCTGGCCGGGTTCTGGCGCCGGCTCCTGCCGGCCCGGCTGCCGGGGCGGCTGGTGACCCTGGTCCTCGACTCGGTGGTGCCGCTGCTGCCTGAGGAGCCGGTTCCGGACCACGTGCTCGCCTTCGCCCGACTGCACGCGCTGGTCACCGATCCCCGCCTCGGCCTGCCGGGCCTCCGGCCCGCGGCGCCGCTTCCGAACGGCACCTACCGTCCGGCCGTGCTCTACGAGGGGCTCGCCGAGGCCTACGCGCTCTCCTCGGACCAGGTGCGGGCCGGACGGGCGCCGCAGGACGGCGGTGCCCTGGACTGCTTCGTCTCCGCCTACGCGCATGCGTGCGGGGAGTCGGACACCCCGGTCTTCCGCCACCGGCTCGTCGCCCTGCTCGCACGGGACGAGAGTCCCGTGCTCCCCCGCTACTGGAAGCTCGCCACCGGCCTGTTCGCTCCGGGGGAGCCGGCGCTCGGCGCGCTGCACCACCACCTGTCGGTCGCCCTCCGGACCGAGGTGCACGGCCGGCTCCCCTGACACCGGTCGCAGCGGTCCGCCGACCCGCTGCGGCACACCCGGGGGTGTGGTGATCGGAGGCACGTGGGTGAGTGCGCGCTTGCCCGGTGGAGGGGCGGGGAAGGGGCGCACGGCGCAGGCTGGTGTGAGGGCGCGGGCTCGGTGCCCGGCGCGCGGGACGACGAGGAGGTGGTGCCGGTGTCGGCGCCGACGACCGGGAACGCGGTGGGAGCACCGTGCTGGCTCAATCTGTCCACGGGCGACCTGCGGGCGGCCGAGCGCTTCTACGGGGCGGTGCTGGGATGGACGTTCCGGCGGGTCGCCCTCGACGACGCGTACGTGGTGGGCGAGCGGGACGGGGCTCCGGTGGCCGGGATCACCGCGGTGACCGTCGAGCCGGCGGTGCCGGTGGCCTGGACGGTGTTCTTCGCGGTCGACGACGCCGATGCGGCGGTGGCGCGGATCCGGGAGCGCGGCGGCACGGTCGGGGTGGGGCCGATGTCGTATCCGCCGCGGGGGCGGGCGGCGCTCGCGACGGATCTGGAGGGTGCGGCGTTCGGCATCTGGGAGGGGCCACTGGCCTCGCGCTGGCACATGGGCGGACGGCAGGCCCCGGCAGGGCTGGAGCTGCACACCAGCAACGCGTTCGACGCGGCCGTCTTCTACGGCGGGGTGCTGCGCTGGGCCGACGGGAGCCCGGGCTGCTGCGAGGTGTCGTACGAGCACGATCAGGTGGTGCTGCGGCGGGACGGCGAGGCCGTCGCCCGTTTGGACAGCGGCCCGGTCGAATCCACCTCGCCCCGGCCGCAGTCGCGGCCCCGCTGGTTGGTGCGCTTCCGGGTGCCGGATCTGGCGGCGGCCCGGTCAGCGGTCGAGGGGCAGGGCGGATCGGTGGTGCCGGGCGGCGAGTGGGCCGGGGCGCGCCCGGCGGACGGCGCCGACGGGCGGCGGGTGGTGGTCCGGGACCCTGAGGGCGCTCTGTTCACCCTGGAGGCGGAGGACCCGATCGGGTGATCCGCACCGGCCGGGAGGGCGGTGGGGGGGGCCGGCGGGCGGGGGGGGGCCCCCGGCCCCCCCCCGGGGGGCGGCGTGCCCCCCCGTCGCCCGGGGCCGGGGGAGCCCCCCAGGGGCTTAT
>NZ_JBHYMF010000131.1:0-20281 GCF_042742855.1 Streptomyces sp. NPDC058877
GCTCCCGATCCGGCGCCGCATCCCCGAACGGTGACTCCTGGTGTCATCACGTCCCGAGCTTCTCGGCCGCCTCCGCCTCCCGTGCCAGGACCGCGGGCTTGCCCGACAACGAGCGGGCCACGATCCTGCCCACCCCGGGCAGCCCGGACAGGCGCATGGCGGTGCGCCTGATGTGCAGGCGCGCGGCGGACGCGGGCAGGAACCATTCGGCAGCCGCCCGACCTGCTTCCTGCTTCTCCTCGGCCACGGGGCGCCAGCGTTCCTCGTACGCGGCGAGCCCGGCCTCGACGGAGGACGCCCGCCCGAGTTCCTCGGCGAGCACGTACGCCCCCGCGATCCCGAGCGATGCGCCCTGGCCCGCGAGCAGGGAGACGGCGTAGCCGGCGTCCCCGACCAGGACGGTGCGGCCCCGGCTCCACCGATCGGTCACGATCTGCGCCACCTGGTCGTAGTACATCTCCTCGGACGGAGGGCACTTCTCCAGAGCTCGCGGGACCACCCAACCCAGACCTCCGTAGGCACGTCGGACCTCCTCCCGGGCATCGCGGGGAAGCTCCCCCGGGCCGGCCCGGTGCACACCGAAGGCGGCGACCCGGCCGTCCCTCAGGCCGTAGAGGCCCATCTGTCGGTCGATCGTGTCGGTGAGGCAGAGGCGGTCCCTCACCTGCTCGAAGATCTCCGGGTCATCGAAGACGTACGCGGTCGTGTGGAACCCCCGGTACTTCAGGAAGTCGGCCTCGTCGCCGAAGACGAGTCGGCGCACGGTGGAGTGCACACCATCGGCACCGACCAGGAGGTCGGCCCGTTCGACGGTCCCGTCGGCGAGGGTCACCCGCACTCCGTCGGACGTCTCTTGCACCGCCTTCGGTCCGGTGCCGAACCGGAGGTCCACCGTCGGCGGGAGCGCCTCCCGCAGCACCTTCTCCAGATCGGGCCGCATGATGCTCATCAGCCTGCCGCCGACGGCCCGGGAGAACTGCACGTAGTCGAGGCCCGTGCGGCGGTGCCCCCGTTCGTCGACGAAGCTCGCCTCGTCGATCCGGTACGCCAGCTCCTTCAGCCGCGGAAGGAGGCCCATGGCCTCGGCTGCGTCGTACCCGGGCCCGAAGAAGTCGACCATGTACCCCTGGGTGCGCGGGCCGGCCGCCTTTTCCCACACCACGACGTCCCACCCGAGGGCGTCCATTCGGTGTGCGAGGGCGAGGCCTGCGATGCCCGCCCCACAGATCACTGCTTTCATGCCGTATCACCCGTTTCCTCGGCGGCGAGTCCCCCGCCGTAGATGGCAAGTACTTCTGGCGCCCAGCGTTCGAGGCCGGGCGTGGAGAGCGGGTCGGTCCCGAGGACTTCGGTCAGCCGTGGGCGCAGCAGCAGCAGCGCCAGGTCGTTGACGAGCAGGAACGCGGCCCGCACCTGTGGGTCTCGGCCCCGCACGGCCCGTCCGGCGCGCTCCATCTCCTCCAGCGTCTGCAGGCTGAGTTCGTGCAGCCGACGGAACAGGATCCGGCCCGCTTCTGACTCCGACAGCAACAGCCGCCCCAGATAGGCGGGGATGGGCGAGCCCTCGGGCAGGTGGCGCAGCACCACCTCCCCCAGCGAACGCAGTGGACCGCCCTCTGGACTTCCGGCTTCGGGAGCGGGCCCGGCAACCTCTCCGAGCACGGCTTCGAAGACGGTCAGCACGTACTGGTCGACGTCCTGCCGCAGCCCGCCCTTGGAACCGAAGTGGTGCAGTACGAGCCCGGGCGACACCCCTGCGGCCTGGGCGATCTGTCGTACGGACACCGCATCCGGCCCCGACTCCGCGAAGAGTCGGAGTGCTTCGTCACGCATCACGGCCCGACTCGTACGGTCGTCGCCGCCCTTCATTGCTGAACGCATGTTCAAAACACTAAACGATCGTTCAACGCAAAGGCAAGGGTGGCTCCCCCGCACGGAACGCAGAAGACAGGCCGGGGTAGAACCCGGGGAGGCGCCGGCGGCACCGGTGTTCCCCGCGATCACGAACGGCTCGACTCGTCGTGCGCGACCGGCGCGGGCGGAAGGGGGCGGCCCCGGCCATCAAGGGACGAAACGCAGGACGTGCCCCGCTCCCCTGGCTCCGGGCAGGACGTCGAGGGCGAGGGCGAGGCGCGGGTCCCGGCTCGATCGACCGATCCGCAAGCGGTGGCGACCGGTGCGCGGGCGCCACCGTCCGGCGGCTTCGTCCCGATGGTGGAAGGCGCGCCACGGCACGGCCACCGTGATCGTCGCGGTGTTGCCCGCCGCGATCTCGGCCACGGCGAACCCTGCCAGGACCCGGAGCGGGTCGCCGGGCACGGCGGGGGTTTCGAGGTAGGCCTGGACGACCTCGCGTCCGGGGCGGGAGCCGGTGTTGGTCAGGGTCACCATGACCGGTGGCCCGTCCCCGCCCGCGGGACAGGAGGGTGGGACGGGGACGGACGGTTCCGGCGCCTCGACCCGTGCGTAGGACCAGGTGGTCCACCCCAGCCCGTGGCCGAAGGGAAAGGCGGGCTCGGTGCCGGCGTGGTCGTAGCCGCGGTGACCGATGTGGAGTCCCTCGCGGTAATCGACGACTCCGTCCAGGGGGACGGCGTCGGGGACGGGGACGTCGGCGGCACGGGCGGGCAGTGTCCACGGCAGGCGGCCGGAGGGTTCGGCGCGGCCGAGCAGCACGTCGGCCAGGGCGTGTCCCGCTTCCTGACCGGGCAGCCAGTGCCAGAGCAGGGCGGGAACCTCGGAGGCCCAGGGCAGCAGGATCGGGGCGCCGGCATTGACGACGACGACCGTGCGGGGGTTGGCGGCGGAGACCGCGCGCACCAGTCGGTGCTGTTTGGGGACTGACCTCCATCGGGACGGTCCCCACCCTCCGATTCGACCTCCTCGTTGGTGCCGATGACCACGATCTCGGCATCGGCCGTGCGTGCGGCCCGGACGGCTTCGTCGATCTCGTCGTCGATCGTCGGGCCGGGTGGTCGGTGTCGCAGGTGGGCCGTGACGAAGCGGCCGTAGCCCTCGCCGTCGATGACCCGCAGGTCGATCCTCAGGTGCAGCTCCATCGGCGTGGAACCGACCCGCACGCCGTGGCGAACGGTCTCGGGGTGGTTGTGGCTGGACTCCAGGATGAGTTCGACGCCCCGGTCGTCCTCACCCGAGTGCACGACCTGGTGGTCCAGGGCGATGGTGAAGCGCCCGGAACAGCCGAGTTCCAGGGTGTGGGTGCCCCGCTCGGTCAGGGTGACGCGGCCGGTCAGGACCACGTCGGTCACTCCGTCCGGTACGGGGAAGGCCCCCCAGTCGCCCGTGGGGCGGACCTCCTCTCCGAGCTGCGTGCCGTCCGCCGCCAGCTGGGCGGCGTGCAGGCCGGTGAGCCGGACGGGGTCGATGAACGGGGCGTGCCGCCGCGAGGAACCGCCGCGGTGCACGGTGAGCGCCACCCCTTCGGGCAGCGCGGCCCGCAGGCCTTCCTCGTAGTCGATGGTGCGCACGGCGGGGACGTGGGCACTGCCGCCGCCCTGGAGGTGGGGCTGGACCGCGTTCGGTCCCACCAGGGCGACGGTGCCGAGCTGACCGGGGTCCAGCGGCAGGAGGTGCCGCTCGTTGCGCAACAGGACGGTGCCCCGGTTGAGGGCCTCCCTCAGGGGGGCGAAGTCGCCCTCTCCGATCGGTGCCGTCGCGAGGGTGGCCACCGGCGGTGCCGGTTCTCCGGCGCCCCACGGTTCGGTGAGCTTGCCGACCCGGGCGGCCAGCCGCATCAGCCTCACGACCTTGTCGTCGATGACCGCTTCGTCCACTTCTCCACGGTGGACGGCCTCGATGAGCGCAGTGCCCCAGGGGCCGTCGGGGCCGGGCATCACGAGGTCGAGACCGGCGTTGGCCGCGGGTGCGGCGGTCCGTGTGGCGGCCCAGTCGCTGATCACGGCCCCGTCGAAGCCCCATTCATCCTTCAGGACGCCTCGCAGGATGCGGCGGTGCTCCAGGACCGGTGCGGATTCGGTGCCGTCGTCCAGCCCGGAGCAGGCGCCCATGATGCTCCACGGTCCGGCGTCGGCCAGGATGTGTTCGAACGGGGCGAGATAGGCCTCGCGGAGGGTGCCGGCGTCGACCCGCGCCCGGTAGCGCGTGCGGTCCGTCTCGGAGTCGTTGGCGACGAAGTGCTTCGGACAGGCTGCGACGCCCCCTCCTGCAGTCCCCGTACGAGCGCGGCGCCGAGGACTCCGGACAGCAACGGGCCCTCGGAGAGGCATTCGAAGTGACGGCCGGCGACCGGGGTGCGTTGCAGGTTGACCAGTGGAGCGAGGACGACGTCCACGTTCTTGCGGCGGGCCTCGGTGGCGAACAGACGGCCCATTCGACGAGCCGTCTCCGGGTCCCAGGTGGCGGCCGTTGCGCTCGGGGCCGGTGCGAGCAGTCCGGTTTCGTTCGGCTCCTCGTCGGTGCCCCGCACCCCCTGGGGTCCGTCGGAGGTCACGACCGGATGCAGTCCGAGCCGCGGTTCCCCGGGCAGCGACCACAACGACGTCCCGGTCAACAGGCGCACCTTGTCGGCCAGGTCAAGCCCCTCGATCAGCTCTGCCCAGTGGCTCTCACCCCCGTGTTCCGAATGGCCCGGGAGATCGGCGGGGGGGTGGGCGGCGGGACGGGCACGAAGGCTCCTTCGGGCCGTGGCGGCAGCACGTCGGCGTGACGGCGGTCATATGAAAGCACACTTACTAAGTACTCAGTAAGTGACATGGAGCGCGTCGTGTCCCCACCCTTGGGAAGTCGATCACCAGCCACGCCGGGGGCTTATGCTTCGCAGGTGGGCAACCAGTCGGCAAGCAGAACGCATCGCAAGGCGGCTCCTCGAACGCCACGCAGCGCGGAGGCCAAGCAGCGGCAACGAGACCTCCTGCGGATCGCCACGGACACGTTCGCCGACCGCGGCTACAACAACGCCTCGCTCCAGGAGATCGCCGACCGTGCCGGACTCACCCAGGCCGGCGTCCTGCACTACTTCCGCACCAAGGCCCAGTTGTTGACCAGCGTGCTGGAGCTGCGCGACGCGAGCGACATCGACCGGTTCGGCACCGAACGCCCCCGCGGCCTCGCGTTCCTGCGGCACCTGGTCGACACCGTCGCCCGGAATGCCGAACGCGAGGGAATCGTACGCCTCTACGCGGTCCTCTCCGCGGAGAGCGTCACCGAGGGGCATCCCGCCCAGGAGTACTTCCGGACGCGCTACGAGGGTCTGCGCGCGTCGATCGTGGAGGCGCTCCAAGAGGCGTGCGAGCTCGGCGAGATCCAGGACCGCAGGTCGGTGGAGGACACGGCCAACGCGATCATCGCCGTCATGGACGGGCTCCAGGTGCAGTGGCTCCTGTCACCGGACCGTGTGGACATGGCGGACTCCACCGATCGCGCCATCACGGCGCTCCTGGCGGGACTCGCCCCCTCCTGAGGGGCCGCCGGACCATGGGCGGACCCCATGCCGGACCGTGGAGACCGGCCGAACCCACGAGCCCTCCGAACCGCTCGGGTCCCGGGGCAGGAGGAGCACGACCACGGCCCACTCGCATCGTTCGTGCGTCGTAGAGTGACTGCATGTCCGAAGCCATGCACGGGGTCACCACCGGGGCCGTCGCCAGGCGCCTCGGCGTGTCACCGACGACCGTGCGCTCCTGGGAGCAGCGGTACGGCATCGGGCCCGCGGTTCGCGCACAGGGAAGGCATCGCCGTTGGATGCCCCGGGACATCGCGATGCTGGAGGAGATGTGCCGTCTGACCGCGACCGGCATCCCTCCGGGGGAGGCTGCGCGGGTCGTCCTCGGACAGTCCGACGCGCCCCGCGAAGGGACGCCGGTCGCGGAAGGGACGCCGGCTCCGGTCCCGTCGGAGGCGGCGGACGCACCGGGCACCGAGGGCCATCAGCCGGGCTCGGGCAACGGGCTGCCCCTCGGTGACGTGCGGCAGGAGTGTCGCGGCCTGGCCAGGGCGGCGGTCCGGCTGGACAGTCCGGCGATGGAGGCACTGCTCGAACAGGTCATCTCCGACTACGGCCTGGTCACGGCTTGGGAAGAGGTGATGGTCCCGACCCTCCATGCGGTGGGCCGCAAGTGGGAGTCGTCGGACGACCGCTACGTCGAGGTCGAGCACTTGCTGTCGTGGCAGGTGTCCACGGCCCTGCGGCGAGCAGCGGTGAGCACGCCTTCGACCGCGAAGGCACCTCCGGTGCTGCTGGCGTGCGTGCCGGCCGAATCCCACACCCTTCCCTTGGAAGCGCTCGCTGCGGGCCTGGCCGAACGCAGGCTGCCGACCAGGATGTTCGGCGGGGCGGTGCCCGCCGAGGCCCTGGATGCCGCCGTGCGCAGGTCGGGGCCCGCCGTGGTCGTCCTGTGGTCGCAGGCCCGCTCGACGGCAAGTCATGCCCTCGCACGGCACGTGGCCGGCACCTCGTTCGGGCTCAGGGGCGCACGCACCACACCGCTCGTCCTGCTGGCCGGACCCGGGTGGGCGGGACCGGCCCCCGCCGGGGGGTTGTTGCGGCCCGGCGGACTGCGTGAGGCACTCGACCTGATCTCGAGCGTGTACGGAGAGCCGGTGGCGTCGTCCGGCGCGTGAAGCCCTGTTCCGTTGCCGGGGAGGCAAAAGGGGGGCACCGGCTCCTGCGGCTCGCCCACGGCAGCACCGTCCCCGGGCGGATGCGGACGGCAACGGCGGCGCGTGCCGTGGAGTGCCGACCGGTCCGCGTCGTGACGCCGTGCTGGATGTGCGGCCGCCCACCCGACCCGCGCAGCGCTCGTCCCGGTGAGGGCCGATCGCGTGGTGCTGGCTATCCCTCGTCGATCTGGTGGTCGGCCCACACGTAGGTTTCGGGCAGCAGCTCGACGATGCGGACGGTTCGGAGGCGGTCACCTTCACCCACGATGACCTTGAGGGTCGGGAAGTAGTCGAGGAGGACCTGACGACAGCGTCCGCACGGGGGAACGACTCCTCGGTCCCTGTCGCCCACTGCAACGATCGTGGTGAGCTCGTGGGCTCCTTGGGCTGCTGCCGCACCGATGAGGACCAGCTCGGCACAGGGACCACCGGTGAAGTGGTAGGCGTTGACCGCCGTGACGATCCGGCCGTCCCGGGCGCGTGCCGCGGCAGCCATGGTGTGGTTGTCGCCCCGGCAACGCGTGCGGGCGACATGCGCCGCCGCCTCGATGAGTTCGTGGTCGACGGTGTGCTGTTGCGTGCTCATTGCTTCTGCCTTCGTGAAGTGTCAGACGACGTTCGCCCAAGCGTCGAAGGAAGACAAGTGGTTATCCGAGGGGACGTGTTCCGGGGCCGCAGCCGGTGTCCCTCCCACCCTGCCAAGGGGGGTCGGTCACGGCCGGTCAGAGGAGCTCCTTGCGGTCCCGCGGCCGTGCGCTGGACCGCAACGGCTGCGCTGCTGCCCGAGCAGCAGTCCGCGTCCGCCGGCGGTCACGGGTGAGTAGGCTCGGGGAGCCGTGTCGAAGGTCAGCAGAGGAGAGACAGATGTTCGTCAAGGTGTGCGGGCTCGGGACGACCGCCGACATCGACGTGGCGGCCACGGCCGGAGTGGACGCCATCGGTCTGGTGATCAGCGGGACCAGCGTGCGCGGGCTCGACCGGAAGCGGGCAGCACGGCTCGCCTCGCACGTGCCGTCGAACGTCCTGTCCGTTCTGGTGGTCAATGACACGCCCGCTGCCGAAGCCGCCCGTACGGCCGATGAACTGGGCTTCGGAGCTCTCCAGTTGCACGGCCGCGCCTACCAGGAGGAGGACTTCACCGCTGCGGCCGCGATCTTCCCTCGCCTGTGGCGGGCCACCTCTTTGAGCGACCGGCCCGACACCGGGGTCGGCGCCTACGGCGAGGAAGTCCTCCTCCTCGACTCCCCTCGCGCGGGATCCGGTGAGCCGTGGGACCTGTCGCTCCTCGCGACGTCCCGCCCCCGGGGAAACTGGCTGCTCGCCGGCGGACTCACTCCCGAGAACGTCGGCGAGGCGATCGCCCGGGCCCTCCCCTGGGGCGTCGACGTCTCCAGCGGCGTCGAGTCCGCCCCCGGGGTCAAGGACCATCAGCGGATCAGCAGGTTCGTCACCGCAGCGAAGCGGGCCGCTCCCCGTGCAGCGTGACTCCACGGTGGCATACGGGCCCGCTTCGCCCGCCCCTCCCACGGCGCATTGAAAGCGGAAGGCGGCGTGCGGGACGGCGTCCGGCGGGCCCGGGAGGCACGGTCGTGATCGGGGTCCCGTCCTCCGGACGAGAGGGTTCCGCAGTCGTGGTGCGCCGGCCGGGGGCTGCAGGGCGCCCTTCAGGCTCTCGGCACGCAGCGCACTGACGTCACGCGGGAGGACGGCACGTGGGCGGGGTTGTCCCTCGACCTCCCCGGCCCCCGCGAACCGGGTTTGCGCGTGTTCAGCGCGCAGCAGCACATCCTCCTCTCCCAGCAGTCGCGCCCCGTGCTGCTCGCCGCCGTCGACGAGCACCTCCAGGGCGTCGACTTCTGGCGCACCGACGCGTACCGCTCCTTCGTACCGCCGCTCCGCGCCGACACGGGACGCGCCTTGGCGGGGAACTCCCAGCGGTGGGCCCACCGCTTCGCCCGCTACCTGGTCGGTTCACCGGACGGTCCGGTGCACACGGGCCGGTGGCTGCTCTCACCGGAGAGTCCGCTCGGGCCCTCGCGCCCCTCGGGCACCTCGCACGCCGACCACTGGAGTTCGATGCTCGTCGAGGGGCACCCGGACGGATGCGTCGACTGGTTCCTCCATTCCTGCGGGTGGGAGGTCCTGCCGCTGCGGCCGATGCCCGACGCCGATGACGGTCGGGTCAAGGCGTACCGCAAGCAGGTGCGCGAGGGAACGCTGCCACCGGTCCTCTTGTGGTGGGTCAGCGGTCTGGACTGCCATCTGGTCCTGGACGGTCATGCGCGACTCGCCGCGTCGATCGCGGAGTCGGTCGAGCCCCCGCTCCTGCAGTTGCACCGCACGCTCCCGAACGACGACCGCAGCGCACGCATCGATGACGCCGTGGGCTTCTACACCGACGAGCTGGCGCGTTTCGCCGGGCTCCGCGCCGTCCACGGGCCGACCGTCCCGGACGGCACGGCCACCGCCGGCCCCAGCTCGCCCGACTCCTCCATGATCTGGATTCCCTGCAGCAACCGACCCGGGCCTGGCCCCTGCCGGGTGGGGAAGCCCAGTGGCATGACATCGCACGCGGAGCAACCACGCCACGAGCCCGCCCCCTCGTGTAGGTCCTGTCGCACGCCCGGCACGCAGGGCACGGTGTGGAAGTGGCACTCCCCGGACGGCTCGGTGGGGCCCGGTACCGCGAGAGCGGCGCACAGCGCATGATCCGGGCGGAGGACGGGCGCGCAGCGACCGGCGCGGCGCCGCGCGTACGGTCCCCGGCATGCCGCCCGCTGCGCCGCCACCGCATCCTCACGGTCCGTGTCCGGCCGGCAGGCCGTGGGCCGGGCAGGCGCCAGCCCGGCCGGCTCGGCATGCGGCTCACAGCGCGTCCGCACCGGACTCGCCGAACGTTCCGCCGCCCTGCGCGTTCATAACCAGTCTTGAGCAGGTCAAACCAACAGGTCGCCGTCAATGCCATAACGTTCAGATTGCGAACATGGCATAGCGCAAAGGTGTTGCAGATTCGTTATCAAGTGACTCTTTGTCCAGGTTTGCACCGTTTTCTTCAAACATCTTGTGGCCCTTGCCACTCCCTGGGGATCAAAGGCAGCTCGGGCAATAACACTCCGAAATGTCCGACGCAAGGCTTTCGCCTCATGCGCTTTCGGCTTCTGCTGGGTAACTTCGGCCCGCATGACCACCACCTGCACCCCGGCCGCCCGCCGGTCGCGGCGACCCTGGGTCGGGACCCTCACTGGTGAACCCCGTGGCCCGTGGCCGTGCCGCACCGACGGTCCGCCCCACGTTCCCGCCCACCGGTGGCCGCCTTCAGGCCGGCCCTCCGAGTCCGTCTCCAGCCTCACGGACTCCGCTCGCCCTGCCGTCCGGCCGCGCCGGGAAGAAGCAGGTGCGATGGAACGACGGTGCCGATCCGCCCGAAGAAGAAAGCCACTTGACTCTTGTTGACACGAACGACCATCTACACGGACGGCACTTGGCGCGGCGCGCACAGTGGTGAAACGCGCGAGATCATCGATCCGGCAGACGGCCAGCCCTTCGCCGTGGTAGCCGAGGGCGGCGCGGCCGACGCAGACGCCGCCGTCGCCTCGGCACGCTCCGCTTTCGACTCCGGCGCGTGGCCGGGAACGCCCGTGAGCGAACGGGCCGCACTGCTACGGCGCGTCGCCGACCTGCTGGTCCGCGACCGCGAGGAAATCGCCCTGCTGGAAAGCCGCGACGCGGGAAAGACCGTCGAGGAAGGACGCATCGACGTCGACTGCGTGGCCGACGCCTTCCGTTACTTCGCCGATCTCGTCCTGGCCGAGGGCGGAGGTCGCCTTGTCGACGCGGGCAGCGACACCGTGCACAGCGTTGTCGTGCACGAGCCGGTCGGCGTGTGCGCAATGATCACGCCTTGGAACTATCCCCTTCTGCAAGCGAGTTGGAAGATCGCCCCGGCTCTGGCTGCCGGAAACACCCTGGTGATCAAGCCCAGTGAGATCACCCCCCTCACCACCGTGACGCTGATCGCCCTGCTGACGGAAGCCGGGCTCCCCGCCGGCGTCGCGAACCTGGTCACCGGCCCCGGACACACCGTCGGCGCACGCCTCTCCGAACACCCCGACGTCGACCTCGTCTCCTTCACCGGCGGTCTGACCAGCGGGGTCAAGGTGGCCCAGGCAGCCGCTCCCGGCGTCAAGAAGGTGGCGCTGGAGCTCGGCGGCAAGAACCCCAACGTGGTCTTCGCCGACGCCTGTGACACCGCGGACTCCTTCGACACCGCGGTGGACCAGGCCCTGAACGCCGCGTTCATCCACAGCGGCCAGGTCTGCTCGGCAGGCTCCCGCCTGATCATCGAGGAATCGATCCGCGAGCGGTTCGTGGCCGAGCTGAGCCGCCGGGCCAGCCGCATCCGGCTGGGGCGCGGCACCGAGAAGGGCGTCGAATGCGGCCCGCTCGTCTCGCGCAACCAGTTGGAGCGCACGGAGGAGTACGTCGCCTCCGCGCTCGCCGAGGGCGCCGTGCTCCGCGCCGGTGGTGCTCGCCCCGAACCCTCCGACACCCGTCCCGCGGGCGGCTACTTCTACGAGCCGACGGTCCTCGACCGCTGCCACCGCCGCATGCGGGTGATCCGCGAGGAGATCTTCGGCCCCGTCCTGACGATCGAGACCTTCCGCACCGAGGACGAGGCCGTGGCCCTCGCCAATGACACCGAGTACGGCCTGGCGGGAGCCGTCTGGACCGGGGACGCGGCACGTGCCCGTCGGGTGGCCGGCCGGATGCGCCACGGCACCGTATGGATCAACGACTTCCACCCCTACCTTCCGCAGGCCGAGTGGGGCGGCTTCGGCAAGTCGGGCGTCGGGCGCGAACTCGGCCCCACGGGCCTCGCCGAGTACCGCGAGACCAAGCACATCTACCAGAACCTGGCGCCCCGTCCCGTGCGGTGGTTCTCCGGCTGACCCTCGAACGGCCCGGCGACGCACCCGCCCCGTCGCCGAAGCCCCGACAGGCACCTAGAACGCCCCCACGCCCCTTGGAGTGAACGCACCATGTCCGACCGCACCTACGACTACGTGATCGTCGGCGGCGGCACCGCCGGTTCGGTGATCGCCTCGCGCCTCACCGAAGACCCGGACGTCACCGTCGCCGTCATCGAGGGCGGCCCCTCCGACGTCGACCGCCCCGAGGTCCTCACCCTGCGCCGCTGGATGGGGCTGCTCGGCGGCGAACTGGACTACGACTACCCGACCACGGAACAGCCGCGCGGCAACTCGCACATCCGGCACAGCAGGGCCCGCGTCCTCGGCGGATGCTCGTCGCACAACACCCTCATCGCGTTCAAGCCCCTGCCTTCCGACTGGGACGAATGGGCCGGCCTGGGGGCCAGCGGCTGGGACGCCGCCTCGATGGAGCCGTACTTCGGAAAGCTCCGCAACAACATCGTCCCGGTCGCCGAGAAGGACCGGAACGCCATCGCCCGCGACTTCGTCGGCGCGGCCCGCGACGCGCTCGGCGTCCCGCTGGTCGAGGGCTTCAACCGGAAGCCCTTCGACGAGGGAGTCGGCTTCTTCGACCTCGCGTACCACCCCGAGGACAACAAGCGCTCCTCCGCCTCGGTGGCCTATCTGCACCCGTTCCTGGACCGGCCCAACCTGCATCTGCTCCTGGAGACCTGGGCGTACCGGCTGGAATTCGAGGGCACCCGCGCCACGGGCGTGCACGTCCGCACCAAGGGCGGCGAGGAGGTTCTGCTCCGGGCGTCCCGCGAGGTGGTCGTCTGCGCGGGTGCGGTGGACACCCCGCGGCTGCTGATGCACTCCGGCATCGGGCCGCGCGAGGACCTGGCCGCGCTCGGCATCGAGGTCCGCCACGACCTTCCGGGCGTCGGCGAGAACCTGCTCGACCACCCGGAATCGGTGATCGTCTGGGAAACGAACGGACCGATACCCGAGAACTCCGCGATGGACAGCGACGCCGGACTGTTCGTGCGCCGCGACCCGGAGTCCGAGGGGCCGGACCTGATGTTCCACTTCTACCAGATCCCCTTCACCGACAACCCGGAACGCCTGGGCTACGAGAGGCCCGAGCACGGCGTGTCGATGACGCCGAACATCCCCAAGCCGCGCAGCCGCGGTCGGCTCTACCTGACCAGTGCCGACCCCGAGGTGAAGCCGGCCCTCGACTTCCGCTACTTCACCGATGAGGACGACTACGACGCCCGCACCCTCGTCGACGGGATCCGGATCGCCCGACGCATCGCGGCCTCCGAACCGCTCGCGTCGTGGCTGGGCCGCGAGGTCTGCCCCGGTCCCGAGGTGACCGGGGACGAGGAGCTCAGCGAGTACGCCCGCAAGGTCGCGCACACCGTCTACCACCCGGCCGGCACCTGCCGGATCGGAGCCCAGGACGACGACCTGGCCGTCGTCACGCCCGACCTGACCGTCCGCGGTCTGCAGGGCATTCGGATCGCCGACGCCTCGGTCTTCCCCGCCATGACCGCTGTGAACCCCATGATCGCCGTCCTGATGGTGGGTGAGAAGTGCGCCGACCTGCTCGTGTCGGACGACAACCCGAAGGAGGCCGCCTGATGGACGGTCACGATCCCGTGTTCTCGGTCCGTGGTCTGTGGAAGGTCTTCGGTCCGAAGGCCGACCGCGTCCCCGGCGACCCCGACAACGCCGGCCTCTCCACGGCCGAGATCCGCGAACGCACCGGCTGCACGGCAGCCGTCCGCGACGTCTCCTTCGACGTCCACCGCGGCGAGGTCTTCGTGGTCATGGGCCTCTCCGGCTCCGGCAAGTCCACCCTGGTGCGCTGTCTGACCCGACTGATCGAGCCCACTTCCGGAGAGCTCGCCATGGACGGCGAGGACGTCCTGGCGATGGACCGCTCCCGACTGCGCGAACTGCGCCGGCACCGCGCCGCCATGGTCTTCCAGCACTTCGGACTGCTCCCGCACCGCACCGTCCTCGACAACGTCGCGTACGGCCTGGAGATCCAGGGCGTCGGCAAGGACGAACGGCGGGCGCGGGCCCACGAGGTCATCGAGAAGGTCGGCCTCGCCGGCCTGGAGGAGCGCCGCCCCCACCAGCTCTCCGGCGGCCAGCAGCAGCGGGTGGGACTGGCCCGCGCGCTCGCGGCCGACCCCGAGGTACTGCTGTTCGACGAGCCGTTCAGCGCGCTGGATCCGCTGATCCGCCGTGACATGCAGGAGGAGGTGGCCCGCCTCCACCAGGAGGAGGGCCGCACCATGGTCTTCATCACGCACGACCTCGCCGAAGCGCTCAAGCTCGGCGACCGGATCGCCCTGATGAGGGACGGCGCCATCGTCCAGCTCGGCACGCCCGAGGAGATCGTCACCCGTCCGGCCGACGACTACGTGCGGGACTTCGTCCGTGACGTGCCGCACGAGCAGATCGTCCCGGTGTCCCGGGCGATGCGCCCGGCCGTGGGCGACGAGGCGCGGCAGGGTGCGGAGCTCCCTCCGTCCGCCACGGTCGCCGAGGGCATCGCAGCCGTCGCCCGGGACGGGGTGCCCGCCCGGGTCGTGTCGGACGGAAAGCTCCTCGGTGTCGTGGACCACGTGCGGCTGCTCTCCGTGGTGGCCGGTTTGACACCGGGCGACCACGGCGACGGCTCGAAGCACCAGGGCGTCCGCGATGCCACGGGCGTCCAGATCGGGGACGGTCGCCGACCCTCGGTTCCCGCCCCGGGCAAGGGCCCGGACCCGGACCCGGACAAGGACGCGGTGACCGCATGAGTACCGCCACCGCCTCCCGCCCGCCGGTCAGCGGCGACCGCTCCCGAGACGATGCCGAGAAGCCCCCGCGCACCCGTGCTTGGCGGCCCTCCCCACCGTCCGCCCCGGTGGTGCTGCTGTTCCTCGCCCTGCTGCTGCCCACCGCCGCCCTGCTGGCGGACGGTGGTTGGCCGCAGGCCCTGCGGGTGGACCTGATCCCCACCCTGGACTCCTTCGCCGACTGGGTGGTCGACAACCGCGACACCCACCCCGTCTTCCTGTACTTCCTGCTGCACCTGTCCAACACGGCCACCGACTCCGTCGCCTGGACGCACGACGTGCTCACCTCAGTGGGCTGGCTCGGAGTGCTCACCGTCGCCACGGCGCTGGCCTGGTACGCGGGGGGTGCGGGACGGCGGGGCGTCAAGCCGGCGCTCGTCGCCGTGGGCTCCCTGGCCGGCTGCGGCCTCCTCGGGCTGTGGGACGCGGCAACCGAGACGCTCGCCCTGATGCTGGTGTCCGTCGCCGTCGCCGCCGTGCTCGGACTGTTGCTCGGCCTGGCCAGCGGCCTCTCGGACACCGCGCAGCGCGTGCTGCGCCCCGTGCTGGACACCATGCAGGTGCTGCCCGCCTTCGCCTACCTGCTGCCGCTCGTCCTGATCTTCGGCATCGGCACTCCGTCGGCGCTGATCACCACGGTGATCTATGCCGCGCCCCCGATGGTTCGGATGACCGCGCTGGGCCTGCGCGGTGCGGACCCCGCCGTCCTGGAAGCGTCCCGGTCGCTCGGCTCGACCCCCTGGCAGCGGCTGTGGGCGGCGCGGTTGCCCATGGCGCGGCCCCAGCTCTTCCTCGGTCTGAACCAGACCATCATGATGGCCCTGTCCATGGTGGTCATCGCGTCCGTCGTCGGCGCCGGCGGCCTCGGCGAGAGCGTCTACCAAGCGCTCAAGACCAGGGACTTCGGCCAGGGAGTGACCGCGGGCCTGGCCATCGTGCTCCTCGCCGTCTGGCTGGACCGCACCACCGCGGCAGCCGGCGCCCGCAGCGGCACCCCCGTCGGGCGCCGGGGCACCGGAATCGCCCTCCTGGTGGCCGGGCTCGGCCTGCTGGTGGGATCCAGCGCGGGCCGTGCGTGGCCCGAGGGCGTCACGGTGGGCATCGCGGGGCCGCTGAACTCGGCCATCGACTGGGTGGTCGGCAACATCTACCAGGACGTCCCCGTCGTCGGCGGTACGTCGGTGTGGGCCGGCAACTTCACCAGCTGGGTGTTGAACCCGCTGAACGACGGACTGCAGGCACTGCCCTGGTGGAGCCTGCTGTTCCTGGCAGGTGCCCTGGCGTGGCTGGTGGGCACCTGGCGGGGAGCGCTGACCTCCGTGCTCGCCCTCGGATGCACCGGTGTGCTGGGCATCTGGGACAAGTCCCTGTACACCTTGTCCCAGGTCCTCGTGGCCGTCGCCCTCACCCTCCTGCTGGGATTCGCCATCGGCATCCTCGCGGCTCGCGTGCCGGTCGTGGAACGCCTGCTGCGCCCGTTGTTCGACGCCATGCAGACGCTTCCGCAGTTCATCTACCTCATCCCGGTCGTCCAGCTCTTCAACGCCGGTCGGGTCGCCGCGATCACCGCGGCAGCCGTGTACGCGCTGCCCGCCGTGGTGCGGGTCACCACCCAGGGCCTCCAGCAGGTCAGCCCGGCCACCATGGAGGTGTCCCGCTCCCTGGGGGCCACCACCTGGCAGCAGATCCGTGACGTGCAGTGGCCGCTGGCACGGCCGGCGCTGCTGGTCGCGGCGAACCAGGGCGTCGTCCTGGTGCTCGCCGTCGTCGTCATCGGAGGCCTGGTCGGCGGCGGAGCCCTCGGTTTCGACGTCGTCAAGGGCCTCACCGCGGGCGAACTCGGCACCGGTCTGGTCGCCGGCGCAGGCATCGTCTGCCTGGGTCTGACCCTCGACAAGCTCACCCAACCGGCCGGTGGAAACCCCTCCGCCGACGCCCGGCACTGACCGTCCCCCGTCCTCTCGCCCGAAAGGCAGTTCCCCATGCCCATGCACGCCCCCACCCACCCCATCCGCACCGACCGGCGCAGCCGGAGCCTGGCCGGTCGGGCGGCTCTCGCCGCCGCCGGTGTGATCGGCCTGCTCGCCGTCAGCGCTTGCGGCGCAGCCGACACCGGCAGCGGGGACTCCAAGACCATCAGCCTGCACACCCCCTCGTGGGTGGGCGCCGAGGTCAACACCGCCGTTGCCAGCTACCTGCTGGAGCACGAGCTCGGCTACGAGGTCAAGACCCAGCAGATGGACGAGACCCCCGCCTGGGACGCGATGAGCCAGGGCAAGATCGACGCTATCCTCGAGGACTGGGGCCACCCCCAGGAGGAGAAGCGCTACGTCGAGGGCAACAAGACCATCGTCTCCGCCGGCGGTCTCGGCGTGACCGGCCACATCGGCTGGTTCGTCCCGAAGTACCTCGCGGACCAGCACCCGGACATCACGGACTACAAGAACCTCAACAAGTACGTCGACGTCCTCAAGACGCCCGAGAGCGGCGCCCAGGGCCAGTTCATCAAGGGCGACCCCTCGTACGTCTCGCACGACAACGCGCTGATCAAGAACCTCGACCTGAACTACAAGCCGATCGAGGCGGGCGCCGAGGCCACCCACCTCGCCCAGCTGGAGCAGCTGTACAAGAACAAGAAGCCCTTCCTCACCTACTGGTGGACCCCCCAGTGGATGAACGCCACCATGGACCTGGTCGAGGTGAAGCTGCCGCCCTACAAGGACGGCTGTGACGCGGACAAGAACGCCGTGGCCTGTGCCTACCCCGAGGTGCCGCTGAAGAAGTGGATGAACGCGGACTTCGCGAAGGAGGACAGCGACGCGGCCAAGTTCCTGAAGAACTTCAACTGGACCACCGAGCAGCAGAACCTGGTCGCCAAGTACGTCGCCGCCGACAAGATGACTCCGGAGAAGGCCGCCGAGAAGTGGGTCAAGGAGAACGAGTCCACCTGGAAGGCCTGGCTGCCGAAGAAGTAGCCCTCCAGTCGTAACGGCACGGGTACGGCCCCTGGAAATCACTCGATTCCCAGGGGCCGTACCCGTGCCGGGATGCGGTGGTGGGCCGCTGTTCGGCTCCGTACCGGTCTGCCCGCACTGGTCGGGGCTGGCAGTCCGCGGTGTGGATCGTCCGTCCTCCCTTCCTCTAACGTCCGGTGTGGAGCGCGACCAAGACATGACCGGTGGACTGCAAAACGGCTTCGAGGGGTGCTGTGGATCTCGGCTCTGTGATCATCGCGGTGGCAGGCGTGGCAGGAACCCTGGGGGGATCGCTGCTTACTCAACGCGCCTCTGAACGGGCGAAACGTCGGGAGATAGAACTGGTGCGGGACCATGCGGAGGTCCGCGAGAACCTCCTCCTGCGACGCACCTGCTACGTGGAGCTCAACAGGGACGCGCGTCAGTTCACCACGGCGCTCAGGCAGTTCCTGCATGCCATGCAGGAACGTAGGGTCGAGGAGACCGACCGGGCAGAACTGGACGAGGCCAAAAGAGCCCACCGCGATGCGTATTCCCAAGCACAGATGATCGCCCCGGACGAAGTGCTCGCACCTGCGAGTGAGGTCAACAAGGCCCTGAGCGGGGTGTACGGCCAGATCAAACGCCTGGAACGAGAAGAGCCCGAGCCCGGGGAGACGATGAACACCGCGTTCCGGGCCCAAGCGGAAATCTGGGGTCTGCTGCGGACTCTGAGGACGGTGATGCGTCATGACCTCGGGGCGGCCTCCGTGGGCGACGGTGTGCCGGTGCGCCTCCCCCACCAACTGGCCGATCGTCGGAGCACGCCTTGAACCGCGGGTCCAGCGGTTGACTTCGAGATCCGCCGGGGCGGGTGGGGCGCTCGGGAGGCGGGCTTCGCGAACGGGACCGGTGGGGAGCCCGGTGGTGGCGACCCGTCAGTCCTGCGGGTGGACGAGGCCGTACGCGCCCGGAGCCGGCCCGGTGGCAAGGACGGGTCGCAGAAGGGGAGCGGGTGGATTCACGGGGACTTGACGGCTCGTCAATCCGATCCGTACGCTCCACGGCCCTCGGCCGGCCCCGCTCCCCGTGGCCCTCCCCGCGTCGGTCAGCCCGCGCCCCGGTCCGTGCCCCACGGTGTCCGCGCCTCACGGTCCGGGGCTACCGGGCCGGGGCGGGTCAGGAGCGGGGGTTGGGGCGGCGCAGACCGAGGGCAATGAGGAGGGCCGCTCCGAGGACGATCCCCGCGTCGATCACGATCACGGTGTGCACGCCCTCCAAGAGGTCCGTGGTGGTGGTCGCCAGTACGCCGAGCAGCGGGATGCCGACGGTGATGCCGATCTGCTGCGTGGAGGTGACCAGGCCGGTGGCCAGGCCCTGCTCCTCGTCCGGCACGCCCGAGGTGACCGTCAGGCCGTAGGAGATGATGGCGGCGAGGTGGCACACACAGGCCAGGGCGAGACAGACGACGGCCACCCACACGCTCCACCCGGCGGTCCCCACCGCCAGCAGTCCGGCGCAGAACAGGCCCTGTCCCACCAAGGAGCCGACGAGGGTCGGTCCGCTCCCGAAGCGCCCGACGACCTTCGGGATGAAGCCTCCCGACACCGCTGCGGCCGTGCCCTGGACGCCGAAGACAAGGCCCGTCTGGAAGGCGGAGAGGTCCAGGACCCGCTGGAGGTACAGACCCATGACGAAGACGACCGTGCTCATCATCGACAGGGTGACCATGCCTCCCAGATTGCCCCAGGCAACCGTCCGGCGGCGCAGCGTCGTCAGCGAGATCAGCGGATCCGCCGTGCGTGACTCGACGATCACGAACAGGACGAGCAGCAGCACCCCGGCGACCAGTGCAGCGATCACGTCGGCGCCGCCGAAACCGCGGTCGGCCGCGGTGGACAGGGCGTAGATCACGGCGAGGAGTCCGGCCGTGACGGTGAGGGCGCCGGGGACGTCCAGGCGGGGGCGGCGGGGGTTCTTCGACTCGCGGAGCACACCCGGTGCGAGTGGCAGCACGATCAGCGAGAAGAGGGCCAGCAGCCCCATCGTCGAACGCCAGCCGAGGGTGTCGGTGAGGACCCCTCCCATCACCATGCCGACCGTGAAGCCGAGGGAGAGCAAGGTGCCCGAGATGGAGAGTGCGCGGTCGCGCGGGGGCCCTTCCGGGAAGATGGTGGTCAGCAGCGACATGCCCGTGGGCACGACGGCGGCGGCCCCCAGGCCCTGCAGGGCACGGCCGGCCAGGAACGAGGTCGGGTCCCAGGCGAAGGTGGCCAGGAGCGAGGCCGCGCCGAACAGGACCAGGCCGGCGAGGAACGTCTTGCGCCGGCCGAAGAGGTCGCCCGCGCGGCCGAAGACGAGGAGGAAGCCGCCGGAGGGCAGGGCGAAGGCGGTGACCGCCCACTGCAGGGTGGCGGGGCTCATGCCGAGTTCGCCCCCGAGCGTGGGGAGGGCGACGTTCAGCACGGAGAAGTCGAGCGCGACCATGAACTGTGCGGCGCACAGCACGACGAGGACGAGCGTGGACTTGGCCGGCGCCCCGGTGCCTTCGGGTGGCGCTCCGTCGGTGACGGGGGCGGTCTCGGTGCTCTGGGTCATGGATCCTGACTTTCTCAGGGCTCGGAAGCGGGAACGGGGGAGCGGAACGGAGGGGGCGGGTCGTGCGGCGGTGTGGGGTCAGCCCGGCAGCCGTGGACCCAGCGCGTGGAACCCGCCGCCCGCGAAGACGAGGACCGGGACCGTGGCCGGGCGGAGCGTCTGGCACCGGTCGACGGCGCCGATGACGATGACGTGGTCGCCGGCCTCGACGAGCCGGTCGAGTCGGCAGGCGAAGTAGCCGACGGCGCCGCTCAGCAGGAGGCCCCCGCCGGGGGCCTCCGCCGTGCGGGCCCTGCCTTCG
>NZ_JBHYMF010000132.1:0-19838 GCF_042742855.1 Streptomyces sp. NPDC058877
CCTCAGTGGGAGTGGCCGTGACCGTGGCCGTGGCCCGCGTCCGCCGGCTCCTCCTCCTTCTTCTCCACCACGAGGGTCTCGGTGGTGAGGAGCAGGGAGGCGATCGAGGCGGCGTTCTCCAGGGCGGAGCGCGTCACCTTCACCGGGTCGATGACGCCGGCCTTGATCAGGTCGCCGTACTCGCCGGTGGCGGCGTTGAAGCCGTTGCCCTTGTCGAGCTCCGCCACCTTGGAGGTGATGACGTAGCCCTCCAGGCCGGCGTTCTCGGCGATCCAGCGCAGCGGCTCGACCGCGGCGCGGCGGACGACCGCGACACCGGTGGCCTCGTCGCCGGTCTTGTCGAGGTTGCCCTCCAGGACCTTGACGGCGTGGACGAGCGCGGAGCCACCACCGGAGACGATGCCCTCCTCGACCGCGGCGCGGGTCGCGGAGATGGCGTCCTCCAGACGGTGCTTCTTCTCCTTCAGCTCCACCTCGGTGGCGGCGCCGACCTTGATCACGCACACGCCGCCGGCGAGCTTCGCGAGGCGCTCCTGGAGCTTCTCGCGGTCCCAGTCGGAGTCCGTGGACTCGATCTCGGCCTTGATCTGGTTGACGCGGCCCGCGACGTCCTCGGAGTTGCCACCGCCGTCGACGATGGTGGTGTCGTCCTTGGTGACGGTCACGCGGCGGGCGGTGCCGAGCACGTCGAGACCGGCCTGGTCGAGCTTGAGGCCGACCTCCTCGGCGATGACGGTGGCGCCGGTGAGCGTCGCCATGTCGCCGAGCATCGCCTTGCGGCGGTCACCGAAGCCGGGGGCCTTGACGGCCACGGCGTTGAAGGTGCCACGGATCTTGTTGACGACGAGGGTGGAGAGGGCCTCGCCCTCGACGTCCTCGGCGATGATCAGCAGCGGCTTGCTGGCGCCGGCCTGGATGACCTTCTCCAGGATGGGCAGCAGGTCCTGGATGGAGGAGATCTTGCCCTGGTGGATCAGGATGTAGGGGTCGTCGAGGACGGCCTCCATGCGCTCCTGGTCGGTCACCATGTAGGGGGACAGGTAGCCCTTGTCGAAGGCCATGCCCTCGGTGAAGTCGAGCTCCAGGCCGAAGGTGTTGGACTCCTCGACGGTGATGACGCCGTCCTTGCCGACCTTGTCCATCGCCTCGGCGATGAGCTCGCCGACCTGCTGGTCCTGCGCGGAGAGCGCGGCGACGGCGGCGATGTCGGACTTGTCCTCGATCGGGCGCGCGGTGGCGAGGAGGTCCTCGGAGACGGCCTTGACGGCGGCGTCGATGCCCTTCTTCAGGGCGGCCGGGGAAGCGCCGGCGGCGACGTTGCGCAGGCCCTCGCGGACCAGGGCCTGGGCGAGCACGGTGGCGGTGGTGGTGCCGTCACCCGCGATGTCGTTGGTCTTGGTCGCCACCTCCTTCACCAGCTGCGCACCGAGGTTCTCGTACGGGTCCTCGATCTCGACCTCGCGGGCGATCGTGACACCGTCATTGGTGATGGTGGGGGCGCCGAACTTCTTGTCGATGACGACGTTGCGGCCCTTGGGGCCGATCGTCACCTTGACCGTGTCGGCAAGCTTGTTGACGCCGCGCTCAAGGGCGCGACGGGCGTCCTCGTCGAACTTCAGGATCTTCGCCATGGGAGCGGTTCAGCCCTCTCGGATTCAGGTGGAACGAACTGCGCCCCGGGGCGCCCGGGAAGGGGCCTCGGGGCGCAGCTCAAAGCATCTGCTTCAGGTACTTCGGTACTTCGGAGAATTACTTCTCGACGATCGCGAGGACGTCGCGAGCCGAGAGGACGAGGTACTCCTCGCCGTTGTACTTCACCTCGGTGCCGCCGTACTTGCTGTACAGCACGATGTCGCCGGTCTTGACGTCGAGCGGCAGACGCTCGCCGTTCTCGAAGCGGCCCGGGCCCACGGCCAGGACGACGCCCTCCTGGGGCTTCTCCTTCGCCGTGTCCGGAATGACCAGGCCAGAGGCCGTGGTCTGCTCGGCGTCGAGCGGCTGGACCACGATGCGGTCCTCGAGCGGCTTGATGGCAACCTTGGAGCTGGTGGTCGTCACGATCCGACCTCCCCCTTCGGAGATCTCACGGGGTTAACTGTCTGAGGTGGCGACCAGGTGGATCCGTCGTCGCGGGTGCCGGACCTGCCCGTCGCTGTGTTGGCACTCTCCAGTGGGGAGTGCCAGAGCTGAGACTATGACCGCGATTAGCACTCGGTCAAGCGGAGTGCCAATTCACCGCCCTGTGGCGTGATCGGGGTCCGCTCCCACAGCCCCCCGCACTCCTTCGTGTCCACCGCCGCCCGCACCTCCCGGGCGGACGTGGGACGGGGTTTGACCCGCTCCGCCGCCTTCCGGCCGAGCCGCTCGATCGGGTCCACCGAGGAGGCGCAGGCCGGGAGGGCGAAGAGCGCCCCGGTCACGGCGAACGCGGCGACCCAGCGCCGTCCCCGCGTCCTCACACGTAGTCCTCAAGCTTCGCGACGGCGTAGCCCTTGGCCGTGATCACGTTCATCACCCGACGGATCATGTCCGGCATGCTGCCCTTCCAGTCCTCCTTGCCGCGGAAATGGGTGAGGACGATGTCTCCGGGGTGCAGGTCCCGGTCCCACTCGCGCCATTCCATGTGGTCGGGGAAGGCTTCGGCGGCCCACAGCGGGACCGCCTTGACGCCACAGGACTGCGCGGCGCGGAGGGTGTCCTCGTTGTAGTTGCCGTACGGCGGCCGGAAGAGCGGGGGGCGCGTGCCGAAGCGCTTCTGGATGACGTCCTGCATGCCGCAGATCTCGCGCTTCTGCTCGCTGTACGAGAGGCCGGGCAGATAGCGGTGGTTGAGGGTGTGGTTGTGCAGCGAGACCCCGACCTCCTGCGACTTCTGCATCTTCGCGAAGTAGGGGTAGTCGTCCTTGACCAGGTAGTTGCTCAGGAAGGCGCTGTAGGGGATGTGCAGTTCGCTCATCATCCGCAGCAACTGGGGGTCCTTCTCCGCGCCGTCGTCGATGGTCAGGAAGACCACCTTCTGCTTGGTCGGCACGGTGGTGAAGACGGGCGGCAGTCCCTTGCCGTCCGTCTCGAAGCCCTTGCGGGTGGTGATCTTCGGTTTGGTCGCGGGCGGGGCGGGGGCGTCGAGCGGGGTCGCCGCGAGGCCCCACTTCTTGGCGGCGAGCGCGCGGGCGGCCCGCTGGGCGCGGACCTTCTCGACATAGGCGGTGAGGGCGCCCGCCGACCCCTGGGCCTGCTGACCGGCAGCGGGGGCGGGAGCGTCGCGCTCGGGTTCGGCGCCCCCGGAGCAGGCCGTGGCGGCCACGGCGAGGGCGGAGACGGCGAGCGCCGCCCCGAGCGTCCGGCGGGGGCGGTGCGCACCATATGTCATCGCGTGGTCCTTTTGTCGTACGAGCTGCATGGCGCCGCATCCTGTCAGCGCACGAGCCCCTTGGGGCCGCGACACCGCCGTACCGTGCCCACCGTCCCCCGCCCGGCCCACAGCGGCCCAGGGGCCACAATGGGACGGGTGACCGACCTCGCCGCCTTCTCCGCCCTGCTCGCCCCCGAGGGGCAGACGCTCCTCGCCGCCCTGCGCGACTACGACCCCGCCCAGGAGCTGGCGGTCGCCTCCCGGTTGCGCCGCGACCATCCCGCCGAGCTGGTGAGCGCGGCGCTCGGACAGGCGCGGCTGCGACAGCGGGCGGTGGCGAAGTTCGGGGCCGAGGACGCGCACCGGATGTACTTCACGCCCCACGGGGTCGAGCAGTCGACCCGCGCCTCGGTCGGCGCGTACCGGGCCCGCCGGATGCGGGCGCTGGGCGTCGACGGCGTCGCGGACCTGTGCTCCGGCATCGGCGGCGACGCGATCGCCCTCGCCCGGGCCGGCGTCTCCGTCCTCGCCGTCGACCGCGACCCGCTGACCGCCGCGGTGGTCCGGGCCAACGCCGAGGCGCTGGGGCTCGACGGGCTGATCGAGGTCCGGTGCGCGGACGTGACCGAGATCGACACGAGCCCGTACGACGCGGTCTTCGTCGACCCGGCGCGACGCGGCGGCCGGGGGCGGATCTTCGACCCCGAGGCGTACTCCCCGCCGCTGTCCTGGGCGATCGGGGCCGCCCGCCGGGCCCCGCGGGCCGCCCTCAAGATCGCCCCGGGGATTCCGCACGAGGCGGTGCCCGAGGAGGCCGAGGCCGAGTGGATCTCGGACGGCGGGGACGTGAAGGAGGCCGTGCTCTGGTTCGGCACGGATCCCGGCGCCCGCCGCGCCACCCTGTTGCCGTCCGGCACCGGACTCACGGGCCGGGGGCTCCCCGATCCGGAGGTCCGGCCGGTCGGCCGCTACCTCTACGAACCGGACGGTGCCGTCATCCGGGCGCACCTGGTCGCCGAGGTGGCCGAGGAGTTGGGCGGGGGCCTGATCGACGAGACGATCGCCTACGTCACGGCGGACGTGCTCACCCCCACCCCGTACGCCGCCGCCTACGAGATCACCGACGTGCTGCCCTTCAACCTCAAGAAGCTGAAGGCCCTGTTGCGGGAGCGCGAGGTCGGCACGCTCACAGTGAAGAAGCGCGGCTCGGCGGTCGAGCCCGAGGAGATCCGACGCCGGGTGAAGCCCAAGGGCCCCGGTGCGGCGACCGTGTTGCTCACCCGGGTCGCGGGCGCCCCGACGATGCTGATCGGCCGGCCGGCGGACAAGCCCTAGCCTCCCGCCGCGACGCCCCGCGGCCCGCCCGGGGCGCGTCTAGACGTAGTCCTCCAGCCGGGCGACCGCGAAGCCCTGTTCCTGGATGCGGCGCAGCAGCGTCGCCGTCATCTCGGTCATCGTGCGGCCCTTCAGCTCGGAAGGCCCCCGGAAGTGGGCGAGGATGATGTCGCCGGGGTGCAGCTTCCGGTCGGCCCGCTGGTACTGCATGTCCTTGATCTGCATGGACTCGCGCCAGAGCACGATCGCGTCGACCCCGCACTCCCCCGCCGCTGCGCGGGTGGCCTCGTTCCAATTGCCGTAGGGCGGTCGGAAGAGGCGCGGGGCCGTGCCGTACCGCTCCTTCAGCCCGGCCTGTTGGCCGCATATCTCCCGGCGCTGGGCCTGCGCGGAGAGGGTGCGCAGGTCGGGGTGGGTGAGGGTGTGGTTGGCGAGGCCGTGGCCCTGGGCGATCAGCGGCTCGAAGTACGCGTAGTCGGCACGGATCGCCGCGTCGGTGAGGAACATCGTGACGGGGACCTCGAGTTCCTCCATCATCCGGACGAAGGCGGGGTCCTTCTCGGCCCCGTCGTCGATCGTGATGAAGACGATCTTCTCGCGGGTGGGGATCTCGCTGATGACCGGCACCGGCCCGCCGGGCTCGCGGACCACCGGCTTGACGGAGGGCGGGGCGGGTGGGGCCGGCAGGGGCTCCAGGCCCCACTTCCGGTACGCGGCGACGGCGACGGCCCCGCTCCCGGGCCGCCCCGCCTCCCCGTCTGCCGCGGCCTTCCCGGTGGCCGTGACGGACGGGGAGGCGGGCGCGGGGGTCCGGGGACCCGCGGCGGAGGCCCCTTCCGTCGCACAGCCGGCCGACGAGAGGGCGACGGCGGTCAGGATCGTCCACAGCGCGAGCGTCTTCTTCACGCGCTGTGGGATGCGCGATCAACCCGAAAGGTTGCCCGATCCTCGAACCTCCGCGCCTATTCGACCGATTCGAAGCGCCACCGGTGCACCGGACGGGTGATCAGCTCCGCGTCCGGTTCGGGCAGCTCGGGCAGTTCGGCGTCGAAGGCCTCCGCGTCCCACCAGGTCAGGACCAGGACCCGGTCCTGGGGGGCGCGGAAGACCTCCCGGCGGACCGGCTCACGGGCGAGCACCTGCGCCCGCGCCCACTCCAGGAGCTCGGCGCCCCGGTCCCGGGAGGCCCGGGCCTCCCACATGAGCGTGAGCCTCACGAGTACAGGTTCTCCTTGCTGACCTCGTGCACGTGGTCGTGGGAGTGGCCGGGGACGTGCGGGTCGGTCACCGGCAGCGAGGAGTCCGCCGACAGCTCCAGGTCGGAGGCCGACCGGTTGCGGGCGACCATTTCGGCACCGAGGGCGGCGACCATCGCGCCGTTGTCCGTGCACAGGCCCGGGCGGGGCACCCGCAGCCGGATGCCGGCCCGCTCGCAGCGCTCCTCGGCGAGGGCCCGGAGCCGCGAGTTGGCGGCGACGCCGCCACCGATCATCAGGTGGTCGACGCCCTCGTCCTCGCAGGCCCGGACGGCCTTGCGGGTGAGCACGTCGACGACCGCCTCCTGGAAGGACGCGGCGACGTCCCGCACCGGGACCTCCTCGCCGGCCGCCCGCTTGGCCTCGATCCAGCGGGCCACGGCCGTCTTGAGGCCGGAGAAGGAGAAGTCGTACGCGGGGTCCTTGGCACCGCTCAGACCGCGCGGGAAGGCGATCGCCGCCGGGTCGCCCTCCTTGGCGAGCCGGTCGATGACCGGTCCGCCGGGAAAGCCGAGGTCGAGGACGCGGGCGATCTTGTCGAAGGCCTCACCGGCCGCGTCGTCGATGGTGGCGCCCATCGGCCGCACGTCGGAGGTGATGTCGCTGGAGAGCAGCAGCGAGGAGTGCCCGCCGGAGACGAGCAGGGCCATCGTGGGCTCGGGCAGCTTGCCGTGTTCCAGCTGGTCGACGCAGATGTGCGAGGCGAGGTGGTTGACGCCGTACAGCGGCTTGCCGAGGGCGTAGGCGTACGCCTTGGCGGCCGAGACGCCGACGAGGAGCGCACCCGCGAGGCCGGGGCCCGCGGTGACGGCGATGCCGTCGAGGTCCTTCGCGGAGATCCCGGCCGTCTTCAGCGCGCGCTCGATCGTCGGGACCATGGCCTCCAGGTGGGCCCGGGAGGCGATCTCGGGCACGACGCCGCCGAAGCGGGCGTGGGTGTCGACGCTGGAGGCGACGGCGTCGGCGAGGAGGGTGGTCCCGTGGACGATGCCGACGCCGGTCTCGTCGCAGGAGGTCTCGATTCCGAGTACCAGCGGTTCGTCAGCAGCCATCAGATCTCAGTCCCAGTTCCTTGAACGGTCAGTCGCATCACGAGCGCGTCCACGTTTCCGGGCTGGTAGTAGCCGCGCCGGAAACCGATGGGCTCGAAGCCGAAGCGCTCGTAGAGCTTCTGGGCCCGGGTGTTGTCCACGCGCACTTCGAGGAGCACCTCGTCGCACTCGAAGGCGGTGGCGTGCTGGAGCAGTTCGGCGAGGAGCCGGGCGCCGAGGCCGGTGCCCCACTGGTCGCGGGCGACGGCGATCGTCTGCACGTCACCGAGCCCGCCGGCCGCGGCGAGCCCGGCGTACCCGACGATCCGACCGTCGGACGGGTCCTCCGCCACGACGTAGTGGCGGGTGGCCCGCGGGCCCCTGGCGTGGGCGAGCTCCGACCAGAACATCCCCGCCGACCAGGCGTCCTCGGGGAACAGGTCGGCTTCGAGGGCGAGCACCGGCTCGATGTCCCACCAGCGCATCTCGCGCAGCACCGCCCCGGTCACGGAGGCGCTCACGTGGGAGTGACCACCTTGTAGTTCTTCGGCACCTGGGCGTCGGGACGGCGCAGGTACATCGGCAGCGGGTCGAGGAAGCCGTCGCCGCCGGCGGCGAGCCGCTCCGCGGCGAGCCCGGCGAGCGCGGCGGCCGACTGGTGCTCGGGGTCGCGGGCGTCCGGGAAGGCCTCGGGGTACAGCCGGGCTCCGGCACCGACGACGGGAAGCCCGGCGAGCGTGTCGGCGATGTCCGCGGGCCGGTCGACGGACGCGTCGGTCACCCGGGTGCGGGAGTCCTGGTACCGCGCCCAGTAGACCTCCTTGCGGCGGGCGTCCGTCGCGACGGCGAAGGGACCCTCGATCCCGGAGGCGTACGCGAGGCCGTCGAGGGTGCACAGGCCGTGCACCGGTACGCCGAGCGCCGACGAGAAGGTCGCGGCCGTGACGAGGCCGACCCGGAGGCCGGTGTAGGGACCGGGGCCGACACCGACGACGACGCCGGTGACGGCGTCGAGCGTGAGCCCCGCCTCGGTGAGGACCCGGTCGACGGCGGGCAGCAGCAGCTCCCCGTGGCGACGGGCGTCGACCTGGCTCGACGAGGCGACGACGGCCTCGCCGTCGTGGAGGGCGACGGTGACGGCGGGAGTGGCGGTATCCATGGCGAGCAACAGCACGCGAACAGCCTACGGCTCCCGGGCATGCTGCCCCGACCCTCGGGCGGGCGGCTGCTACCGTCACCCTTCGACACGTACGTACGAGAGGTGGGCACGGTGGCAAGGAGCAGCTCGGGATTCGTGGCCGGGCTCACCGCGGCGGCCGTCGTCGTGGTCGGCGTCCTGGCCTACCAGGCTTCGGCGAACGCACCCGCCGACCTGTCGGTGAAGCCCCGGACCCCGGGCGCGGCCGTTCCCTCGACCTCGCCGAGCGGCGTCCCCCAACCGGTCAAGGACCCCCTCGCCGTCCCCGCGGATTCGGGCAGCGGCGAGCGGGTGGTGTACGCGCTCGCCGACCGCCGGGTGTGGCTGGTGGACGGGAAGGGCAAGGCGACCCGCACGTTCACGGTGTGGCCGAGCACGGTCGACCCGGTGCCGGGGGCGTACCGGGTGACCTCGCGCTCGGGCTCGGTGCGCGGTTCGGACGGGGTGCAGATCGAGCACGTGGTGCGGTTCACGACGGTCGAGGACGTGACGGTCGGCTTCAGCGCGGCGGTGGACGGCTCGACGCCGTCCCCGGACCCGGCCCGGAAGACCGGCGGCATCCGCATGAAGCGGGCCGACGGCGACGCGATGTGGATGTTCGCGGTGATCGGCGCGAAGGTCGTCGTCGTCGGCTGAGGCCTCCCGGAAGGGGACCCCGGCCCCGGCGGCCCGGTTCCAGAAGTACGCCTTCCGGGGGACGGCCCCACGGGGACGTCCTCCCCCGCGCGGCCCCTCCGGGCCGCGGCGCCGCGGGAGGACGGGGAAACCGCGGGAGGCCCCGGGAAGGCGCGGGAAGCGCCGGGAGACCCGCCGCGGTGGCGGACCGTGAAGGACCGCCCGGCCGTCGCCCCCGTCGTCAGACCAGGGCTCAGGCCGCTCGTCGGACCAGGGCTCAGGCCGCCTCGTCCCGTACCGGCTCCTCGCCCTCCTGCGCCCGCTCCGCCTGCTCGGGCGGCGGGGTCGAGAGGGCCCGGGCGGCCGCGCAGGAGGCCAACAGCTCACTCATCGAGACGTGGTCCCCGCCGGGTTCCGCGCGTTCTGGCGTCGCCATGCATACCTCCCGTAGGTTAGGTACACCTAACCAGCTCGTGCCTCCATGTGACCACGGCTCGTGGGACCCACGCAACACCTTCCCGACACGTTGTCGGAACCTACGGACCGCCGTCCTAGAGCGCGGCCAGGTCCTCGTCCGCCCAGCGGGCGCCGATCCCGCGCAGCACGACCGTTCGCCGGTCGTCGTCGGTGTCGCCGGTCACCCGGTGGATCAGGAGGTGCAACCGGTCGTCCGTCAGCTCCTCGACCTTTCCGTCGCCCCACTCGACGACGACCACGGACTCGGGCAGCGAGACGTCCAGGTCGAGGTCCTCCATCTCGTCGAGTCCGCCGCCGAGGCGGTACGCGTCGACGTGCACCAGGGCCGGACCGCCGACCAGGGACGGGTGGACGCGGGCGATGACGAAGGTCGGGGAGGTGACGGCGCCCCGCACGCCGAGCCCCTCGCCGAGGCCGCGGGTCAGAGTGGTCTTCCCGGCACCGAGCTCACCGGTGAGCATGACGAGGTCGCCGGGGCGGAGGATCTTCGCGAGCCGGCGGCCGAGCTCCTGCATCTGCTGCGGGGAGTCGACGGAGAGGGTGGCACCGGAGACGGGTGGGTGGGCT
Organism: Streptomyces sp. NPDC058877; assembly: GCF_042742855.1. NCBI lineage: Bacteria > Bacillati > Actinomycetota > Actinomycetes > Kitasatosporales > Streptomycetaceae > Streptomyces > Streptomyces sp. NPDC058877. The sequence goes on from NZ_JBHYMF010000132.1 coordinate 9,832, forward strand.
GCTTCCATACCCGCAAACTTAGTCCCTGTGCAGGGTCTCCCCGGCCGGCACGGCACCGGCCCGCACCAGCAGGTCGGCCAGCCGGTCGGTGACCGCCTCCGGGTGCTCCAGCATCACCAGGTGGCCGGCGTCCGGGACGATGACCAGCTCCGCGTCCGGAAGGAGGCCGGCGATGGCCTCGGTGTGCGAGCTGGGGGTGACCAGGTCGTTGTCCCCGGCGAGCGCGAGCACCGGCAGTTCCTCGAAGGCGGCGAGGGCGGCGGCCTTGTCGTGCTCGGCGAAGGCCGGGTAGAAGGCGGCGACCACGTCGATCGGGGTCGACTCGATCATCCGCTCGGCGAAGCGGGCGACCGCCGGGTCGACGTCCTTCGACGCGAACGAGTACTTCTTGATCAGCCCGGCGAAGAGGTCGGCGGTCGCCCGTCGCCCGCGCTCGACCAGTTCCGCCTGGGAGCCGAGCGCCCTCAGGACGCCCGGAAGGACCCGCCGGACGGCGTTGACCCCGGCGAGCGGCAGCCCGTACGACACCTCGCCCAGCTGCCCCGCCGACGTGCCGACGAGGGCGACGCCGACGACCCGGTCCCGGATCAGTTCGGGGTACTGGGCGGCGAGCGCCATCACCGTCATGCCCCCCATCGAGTGGCCGACGAGGACCAGCGGGCCCTCGGGCGCCGCCGCGTCGAGGACGGCCTTGAGGTCGCGGCCCAGTCCGTCGATGGAGACGGGCACCCCGTCGGGCCCCGTCTGGGAGGCGCCCTCCCCGGACCGGCCGTGGCTGCGCTGGTCCCAGTGGACGGTGCGGACGAGACCGCGCAGGGCGGCCCGCTGGAAGTGCCAGGAGTCCTGGTTGAGGCAGTAGCCGTGGCTGAAGACGACGGTGACGGGGGCGGGTTCCTTCCGCCCGAACAAACGGCGGCGGCGACCGGCCGACGGGGCGTTCGGCTCGACCTCGTCCACCTCGTAGTACAGGACCGTGCCGTCCTCGGCACGGGCCCGGCCGGGGGTGCCGCGCAGACCACCGTACGGACCGGCGGCGTCCAGGGCGAGCCGTGCCTTCTGCCGCACCGAACGGCCGACGGTGAGCCGCTCCACGGCGACCCCGGCAGCCGCACCGGCGGCCAGGACGCCTATCGCGGCCCCGGCGAACCCGGCGCGCCGCCAACTGCTCGGCTCAGCCACGTCGACTCCCCCCTACTCGTCCACGTAGACGCGCGGGACGCGCGCCCCGATCCGGGTGACGATCTCGTACGCGATGGTGTCGGCGGCCACCGCCCAGTCCTCGGCGGTCGGTTCGCCCCGGTCGCCGGGACCGAAGAGCACGGCCTCGGTGCCCGGTTCCGGGGTGTCCCCGTCCAGGTCGACCACGAACTGGTCCATGGCGACGCGCCCGGCGACGGTGCGGACCCGGTCGCCGACCAGGACGGGGCCGCGCCCGGAGGCGTGCCGGGGGACGCCGTCCGCGTACCCCAGCGGAACGAGCCCCAGGGTGGTCTCGCCCCCGGTGACGTAGTGGTGCCCGTAACTCACCCCGTGCCCGGCGGGAACCCGCTTGACCAGCGCGACGCTCGCCTTGAGCGACATGACGGGCCGCAGGCCGAGCTCCGCGGAGGTGCCGAGCTCGGGGCTGGGCGAGACGCCGTACATCGCGATGCCGGGCCGCACCAGGTCGAAGTGGGTCTCGGGCAGGGTCAGGGTGGCCGGCGAGTTCGCGATGTGCCGGACCTCGGGCCGGACGCCCGCCCGCTCGGCGTGGTCGAGCATCGCCCGGAAGACGTCGAGCTGGGCGGCGATCGAGGGGTGGTGCGGCTCGTCGGCACAGGCGAGGTGCGACCAGAGTCCGGTCACCTTGACGAGGCCGTCGACCTCCGCCTTCAACGCGGCCCCGACCAGTTCGGGCCAGTCGGCGGGCTGGCAGCCGTTGCGCCCGAGCCCGGTGTCGGCCTTCAGCTGGATGCGTGCGGTCCCCCCGGTCCGACGCGCCGCCTCGACGACCTCCTCCAGCGCCCACGTGCCGCTCACCGACATGTCGAGCCCGGCCTCGATGCCCCGGTCCCAGGGGTCGCCGGGGGTCCAGAGCCAGCACATGACCGGGACGTCCGCGATGCCGGCCGCACGCAGCGCGAGCGCCTCGTGCGGGGTGGCGGTGCCGAGCCAGTCCGCGCCCGCGTCCAGGGCGGCACGGGCACAGCGCACGGCACCGTGTCCGTACGCGTCGGCCTTGACCACGGCCATGATCCGGACATGGGGGCCGACGCGGGCGCGCAGCGTGCGGATGTTCGCACGCAGCGCGCCGAGGTCGATCTCGGCGCGTGCCCTGCGGGGCGGAGGTGTCTCAGTCATCGCGCCCAGTCTCTCAGGTGTCAGCTGCCGGGCCGCTTCCCCCAGATGTAGACCCGGTCACCCTTGCGGAGGACGCCCCAGAGCCGCTGTGCGTCACGGTGGCCGAGATTGACGCAGCCACGGCTGCCGGTGATCGTGGCCAGCTGCCCCCGGACGGCGTGGAAAGCCTGACCGCCGCTGAAGAACTGGGCGTACGGCATCGGGGTGTCGTAGAGGGACGACCAGTGGTCCTGGTGGCGCCAGTAGACGGTGTGCCAGCCCGTCCGGGTCCGGTGCCCCGCCCTTCCGCTGCGGATGTTCACCACCCCGTAGGTCACCTTCTTCCCCTTCTGCACCCACATCAGCTCGCGGTCGAGGTCGACGCAGGCCACGGGGTGGGAACGGACGGGGCACCTGCGGGCGGCGTTCGGGTCCCTGCGGGCGGCGAGCAGCTCGGCGCGGGCCCAGGTGACCGGGCCGGCGTGGCCGACGGCCGGCTGGATCTTCTCCCTGACCTGGAAGGCCCTGATGGCCCGGCAGTCGGCGGCGGACTGCCTCCCGTCGACCTTCAGCCCCAGCAGCCGCTCCACCTGCCGCTGGTACGCCCCGGCCTTCGCGGTGCAGGTCACCGCCGACCCGACGGCACTGCGGGGCAGTCGCCCGACCGGCGCGCCGGCCTCCCGCTCCGGATCGGGGACGTCGCCCTCCGGTGGACGCGGGGGCAGCACCCGGCCGGGCGGGGGCAGGGGGTACGGCGCCCGGCCCGCCGCGGCCGTTCCCGGCGGGAGGAGGCCCCCGGCCGGCCCGGGCACATCGGCGGCGGCAGCGCCCCCGCCCAGCAGGACGGCCCCCAGGACCATCGACGACAAGGTGAAACGGCATCTCGATCTGATCACCCGCCCACCCAACCCCGACCCCGGGACGCCCACGCGCACCCGCGCACGCGCCGGCCGGCGGGTTCGCCCGAGTGGGGGCGGCGGGAGAGGGTGGAGGCATGACGGCAGGACGTGACGCATGGACGGCCGGGGCGGCGTACGAGCAGTACATGGGCCGGTGGAGCCGACCGGCCGCGGACCGGTTCGTGAGGTGGCTGGACGGCCCGGACGGCCTGCGCTGGCTGGACCTGGGCTGCGGCACCGGAGCCCTCACCGCGGCGGTGTCCGCCCGCCGGCACCCCGCGCTCGTCCTCGGCCTCGACCGCTCCCCCGCCTTCGTGGCCGCCGCACGGGCCGCGGCGCCCGCCCCCGCGCGCTTCCTCGTGGCGGACGCCCAGGAGCTGCCGGTACGGGACGGGGGGTGCGACGCGGTCGTCAGCGGGCTCGCGCTGAACTTCCTCCCCGATCCCGAGGCGGCACTGGCCGAGGCGACCCGGGCGGTGCGGCCGGGCGGCCTCGTGGGCGCCTTCGTGTGGGACTACGCCGGGGGCATGGAGTTCCTGCGGCGCTTCTGGGACGCGGCGGTCGCGGTGGACCCGGCGGCCGGCGGCCTGGACGAGGGCCGGCGCTTCCGCGTCTGCCGCCCGGAACCCCTGCGCGCCCTGTGGACGCGGGCGGGCCTGGTCGACGTGGCGCTCACCGCGATCGACGTCCCCACGGTCTTCACGGACTTCGACGACCTGTGGACGCCCTTCCTCGGCGGCCAGGGCCCCGCCCCCACCTACGTCACCGGGCTCCCGCCCCGTGCCCGCGCGCGCCTGCGCACCGCCCTCCGGGCGGCCGTCCCCCCGGACGGGAACGGCGCGATCCCCCTCACCGCCCGCGCCTGGGCGATCCGGGGCCGCACCCCACCCCGGTGACCCCGGGCAGCGGGGCTACGGGGCCGTCACGTCCTGCCAGGCGGCCCGCACCGCACCCGCCACGTCCGTCGCGGTCACCGGGCCGCCCCCGCCCGCCACCCGCCGCGCCGCGAGCCCGTGGAGATACGCCGCGCAGGACGCCGCGTCCACCGCGCGCAGCCCGGCGGCGAGCAGGGAGCCCGCCAGGCCCGAGAGGACGTCGCCGCTGCCCGCCGTCGCCAGCCAGGACGTGCCCGTCGGATTCACCCGCACGGGCCCGACGGGGTCGGCCACCAAGGTCGTCGACCCCTTCAGGAGGACCGTCGCCCCGTACCGTGCCGCCAGTTCCCGCACCGCCGAGAGCCGCTCCGCCTCCACGGCCGCCCGCTCCCGACCGAGGAGCGCCGCCGCCTCACCCGCGTGCGGGGTGAGCAGGGTCGGAGCCGTACGGGACCGGACCGCATCCGGCGCGAGACCCCGCAGCCCGTCCGCGTCGACGAGGACGGGCACGTCCGAGGCGAGGACCTCCGCGACGGCGACGCCCGTCCCCGGTCCCTCACCGAGCCCCGGTCCGACCACCCAGGCCTGGACCCGCCCGGCCTTGTCCGGGGGCCCGGGGTGCACCAGGGTCTCGGGATGCGCGGCCATCACGAGGTCGGCCGCATGACCCACGTACCGCACCGCGCCGGCACCGCCCCGCAACGCGCCCCCGACGGCGAGGACGGCGGCGCCGGGATAGCGTGCGGAGCCCGCGACGACGCCGACGACGCCCCGCCGGTACTTGTCGCTCTCGGCGCCCGGTGCGGGCAGCAACCGCGCCACGTCCTCGTGCTGGAGCGCTTCCAGGTCGGGCACCGACGGCAGCGTGGCGCCGAGGCCGATGTCGACGAGCCGGACCGCGCCCGCGTACTCCCGCGCGGGGTCGACCAGCAGCCCCGGCTTGTAGGTCCCGAAGGTCACCGTCGCGTCGGCCCGCAGCGCCTCCCCCGTGACCTCGCCGGTGTCGGCGTCGACGCCGCTGGGCAGGTCGACGGCGACCACGGCCGCGTCGGAGCCGCGCGCCGCCCGGGCCACGGGGACCGCGTCGGGGCGCAGTCCACCGCGTCCGCCGATGCCGGTGATGCCGTCCAGCACGAGGTCGGCGGCGGCCAGCACGTCGTACGGATCGTCGGCGACCCGTCCGCCGGCCGCCCGCAGCGCGGCGAGCCCGCCCTCGTGCGCACGGTTCGCGAGCAGCACCGCCGAGACCCCGGCGCCGCGCCGGGCGAGCCGCGCTCCCGCGTACAGGGCGTCGCCGCCGTTGTCGCCGCCGCCGACGAGGAGGACGACCCTCGCCCCGTACACCCGGCCCCGCCCGAGGAGGGAACAGCAGGCGGCGGCGAGCCCGGCGGCGGCGCGCTGCATGAGCGCCCCCTCCGGCAGGCCGGCCATCAACGCGGCCTCGGCGGCCCGGACGGTCTCCACACGGTGAGCGGTTCGCATGGGGTCAACCCTCTGCGATCACCACCGCCGACGCCACTCCCGCGTCATGACTGAGCGAAACGTGCCAGTGCTTGACGCCCAGCTCCGCCGCCCGGGCCGCCACGGTCCCCCGCACCCGCAGCCGGGGCTGTCCGCTGCCCTCGACGTACACCTCGGCGTCCGTCCAGTGCAGCCCGCCGGGCGCACCCAGGGCCTTGGCCAGCGCTTCCTTCGCGGCGAACCGCACCGCGAGGGAGGCCGGTCCGCGCCGCTCACCGCTCGGGAGCAGGATCTCCCGTTCGACGAAGAGGCGCTGGAGCAGCCCCGGCGTCCGCTCGATGGACGCGGCGAAGCGGTCGATCTCCGCCACGTCGATCCCCACCCCAATGATCATTTCCCACTCACTCCACGGTCACGGATTTGGCCAGGTTGCGCGGCTGGTCGACCTCGTTGCCCCGCGCGGTGGCGAGCTCGCAGGCGAAGACCTGGAGCGGCACCGTGGCGACCAGCGGCTGGAGCAGCGTAGGCGTGGCGGGGATGCGGACGAGGTGGTCGGCGTACGGGACGACGGCCTCGTCGCCCTCCTCCGCGATCACGATGGTTCGGGCCCCGCGCGCCCGGATCTCCTGGATGTTGGAGACGATCTTGTCGTGGAGGACGGAACGGCCCCGGGGCGAGGGCACCACCACGACGACCGGCAGGCCTTCCTCGACGAGCGCGATCGGCCCGTGCTTCAGCTCGCCCGCGGCGAAGCCCTCGGCGTGCATGTACGCGAGCTCCTTGAGCTTGAGCGCGCCCTCCAGGGCCACCGGATGGCCGACGTGCCGGCCCAGGAAGAGGACCGTGTCGTGGTCCGCCAGGGAGCGCGCGAGGGCGCGCACCGGCTCCATCGTCTCCAGGACCCGCTCGACCTCCTCGCCCATCCGGGCGAGCTCGCGGACGACCGCGCCGATCTCGTCGCCCCACTGGGTGCCGCGCACCTGGCCGAGGTACAGGGCCAGCAGGTAACAGGCGACGAGCTGGGTGAGGAAGGCCTTGGTGGAGGCGACGGCGACCTCGGGCCCGGCGTGGGTGTAGAGGACGGCATCGGACTCCCGCGGGATCGTCGAGCCGTTGGTGTTGCACACGGCGAGCACCTTGGCGCCCTGCTCCCGGGCGTGCCGGAGCGCCATGAGGGTGTCCATGGTCTCGCCGGACTGGGAGATGGCGATGACCAGGGTGCGCTGGTCGAGGATCGGGTCGCGGTAGCGGAACTCGCTGGCGAGCTCGACCTCGCAGGGGATCCGGGTCCAGTGTTCGATGGCGTACTTGGCGATGAGCCCGGCGTGGAAGGCGGTGCCGCAGGCGATGACGACGACCTTGTCGGCCTCGCGGAGCACGGCGTCGGGGATGCGGACCTCGTCGAGGGCGAGCCTCCCGGAGGCGTCGATCCGTCCGAGGAGGGTGTCGGCGACGGCCTTCGGCTGTTCGGCGATCTCCTTGAGCATGAAGGAGGCGTAGCCGCCCTTCTCGGCGGCGGAGGCGTCCCAGTCGACGCGGTAGGCCCGCACCTCGGCGGGCACCCCGTCGAAGTCGGTGACGGTGACGGCGTCCCTGCTCAACTCGACGACCTGGTCCTGGCCCAGCTCGATCGCGGAGCGGGTGTGCGCGATGAAGGCGGACACGTCGGAGGCGAGGAAGTTCTCGCCCTCCCCGACGCCGACGACGAGCGGCGAGTTGCGGCGGGCGCCGACGACCACGTCCGGCTGGTCGGCGTGGACGGCCACGAGGGTGAAGGCCCCGTCGAGCCGTCGGCAGACGAGCCGCATGGCCTCCGCGAGGTCTCCGGCGGAGGAGAACTCCTCGGCGAGGAGGTGGGCCACGACCTCGGTGTCGGTCTCGGAGAGCAGCGTGTGGCCGCGCTCGGCCAGCTCCTCCCGGAGGGCGGCGAAGTTCTCGATGATCCCGTTGTGGACGACGGCGACGCGCCCGGCGTTGTCCAGGTGGGGGTGCGCATTGGCGTCGGTCGGCCCGCCGTGGGTGGCCCAGCGGGTGTGCCCGATGCCGACGGAACCACTGGCCAGCGGCCGGTCGACGAGCTCCTTCTCCAGGTTGACGAGCTTGCCCGCCTTCTTCGCCGCGGCGAGCCCCCCGTCGGAGAGCACCGCGACACCGGCCGAGTCGTAGCCCCGGTATTCGAGCCGCTTGAGGCCCGCGACCACCACATCAAGCGCCGACTGACCGCCGACGTATCCCACGATTCCGCACATGACGGCAGGCTACGCCGGAACCCCTCCCACCGATCGGACCCGGACCGGAGACGCTGCCGCGTCGGTGCGCGTCCGCGTCAACCGCCGCAACGCGTGACCGACCCCACCCCCCACGTTCCCCGACGACCCGGGACAATGGCGGGGTGATCACTTCGCCGCCGCAAGGCGCCCACGGGAACGGCACCGGCACCGCAGCCGGGAACGCAACCGGCAACGGCGCCGGGAAAGGAAACGGAAACGGCCATCGCCGGCCGTCCGAGGCGACCCCCTACGTCGACCTCACCCGCGCCGAGTGGAGCGCCCTGCGCGACAAGACGCCGCTGCCGCTGAGCGCCGACGAGGTCGAGCGGCTCCGCGGCCTCGGAGACGTCATCGACCTCGACGAGGTGCGGGACATCTACCTCCCGCTGTCCCGGCTGCTCAACCTGTACGTCCAGGCCACCAGTGGTCTGCGGGGCGCCCTGAACACCTTCCTCGGCGAGAGCGCGGAGCAGCGCGGCACCCCCTTCGTCATAGGGGTCGCCGGGTCGGTGGCCGTCGGCAAGTCGACGGTCTCCCGGCTCCTGCAGGCGCTCCTCGCCCGCTGGCCCGAGCACCCGCGGGTGGAGCTGGTGACCACGGACGCCTTCCTCTACCCGATGGAGGAGTTGAAGGCGCGCGGGCTGATGTCCCGCAAGGGCTTCCCCGAGTCGTACGACCGCCGGGCCCTGACCCGCTTCGTCGCGGACATCAAGGCGGGCAAGGACGAGGTCACGGCGCCGGTCTACTCGCACCTGATCTACGACCGGGTGCCCGGCGAGCGGCTCGTCGTCCGCCGCCCGGACATCCTCATCGTGGAGGGCCTCAACGTCCTCCAGCCCGCCCTCCCCGGCAAGGACGGCCGCACCCGCGTCGGCCTCGCCGACTACTTCGACTTCTCGGTGTACGTGGACGCCCGGCCGGAGGACATCGAACGCTGGTACCTGAACCGTTTCCGGAAGCTGCGCGACACCGCGTTCCAGGACCCGTCCTCGTACTTCCGGCGCTACACCCAGGTCTCCGAGGAGGAGGCCCTCGACTACGCCCGGACGATGTGGCGGACCATCAACAAGGTGAACCTGCTGGAGAACGTGGCCCCGACCCGCGGTCGGGCGACCCTCGTCGTCCGCAAGGGCGCCGACCACAAGGTGCAGCGCCTCAGCCTCCGGAAGCTCTGAGCTCCGTAGGCTCTCCCCCATGCTGCACCTCCGGATCATCGTCCCGCCCGACCGCACCTCCGGGGTGGTCGACCTGATCGAGTCGACGGTGGGGACCGCTCATCTGGTGGTGCTGCCGGGGGCCGCACTGGACCCCGCGGGCGATCTGGTGCTGTGCGACGTGGCCCGCGAGTCGGTGGACGAACTGCTGCACGGGATGCGCGGGCTGAGGATCGATCAGGACGGCTCGATCTGCGTCGAGGACATCGCCCTGTCGCTGTCGACTCGGGCGGAGGCGGCCGAGGAGGAGGCGCCCGGCGAAGCCGCCGACGCGGTGATCTGGGAGCAGTTGACGGACGCGACCCACGAGGAGTCGTCGCTCTCCATCACGTTCAGCGCGTTCATGGTCCTGGCGACGATGATCGCGGCCTGCGGCGTCGTCCTGGACAACGCGATCCTGATCGTGGGCGCGATGGCGGTCGGCCCGGAGTTCGGTCCCCTCGCCGGCGTCTGCACGGCGATGGTGCGGCGCGCGCCGAAGCTGGCGGCCCGGTCCGGGCTCGCGCTGCTCGTCGGCTTCGCCGCGGCGATCGCGGTGACGACCCTGTTCAGCCTGGTCATGACCGAGCTCGGCATGTTCAGTCAGGAGCAGTTGGACGCACCCCGCCCGAACACCAGCTTCATCTGGCAGCCGGACCCGTTCTCCTTCGTGGTGGCGCTGCTCGCGGGCACGGCCGGCACCCTCTCCCTGACCTCGGCCAAGTCCGGGGCGCTGGTGGGAGTGGCGATCTCGGTCACCACCATCCCGGCGGCGGCGAACGCGGCGGTGGCCCTCAGCTACGGGGACGTCCGGCAGATGGTCGGTTCGTCGATGCAGCTGCTGCTCAACCTCTGCGGCATCGCGCTGGCCGGGACGCTGACCCTGTACGGGCAGAAGATGCTGTGGCGCACCCAGCGCGGGCACTGGCGCCGCGGCCCCCGGGCCTGAGGTGGCGGGGCGACGAGCGAGGGCCTGCCGCACCCGTCGGG
>NZ_JBHYMF010000133.1:0-19739 GCF_042742855.1 Streptomyces sp. NPDC058877
GACGCGGCGACTCGCTGCCCCGCCACCTAAAACCCTGGGCCGCCCACCGGCCGATCCCGCCGATCACCGACCCTCAAGATCTCCGGCTGTAGTACCAGCAGCGTGCCCCAACCTGTCACCCGAACCTGCACCAGACCCCAACGCTATGACCTGCACAAACAGGGCGCGGGGGCCAATCTTCGGCTGCCTGCGTGACTACCTCGCACTTGGCGAACGACTCCCGCTCGGGATCGCACAGGGAGCGCAGAGGGGGACTTCGAGCGAATCGAGCGGTTCGTGACTCGGCATTTCAGGAGAAGCGGACGCGGAGTGGGGCTTCCTACGCTGGCGGCGGTCCGGTGTGGGCCACTCCGTGATGGAGAGGATTACGAGGAGGAGCACAGGTGAACCACGAATCAGGCATGCTTCAGATGCCTGGAATGGGACTGAATGTGTCGGCGGTCGACACCGCGGGTGCCACTCTCTTCATCGCTTGGGCCCTAGCGATGTGGATCGCCGTCGCCGTACTCGCCTACGCGAACCGGGGACCCGTGAAGCCGTGGCTGTACAAGACCGCGGTCGGGCTCGTCGGCCTCGGGGTGATCGGGCAGTTCGGGCACTTCCAGGAGCACGTGGCACAGGCCGGCTACTGGATTGCCCACCCGAACTCGCCGGCCTGGATGACTCCATGGGCCAACAGCCTCGCGCGGGGCATGGGGCAGGTGGACATGACCAAGCCCTCGCTCGGCATGGAGATTCTGCACCTGACGGGCAACTTCATCTTCCTCGCCGGGCTGGTCGGCATCGTGCAGATCACCCGTAGGGTGACCGGTCCTCTCATGTCACGCAAGTGGGCCAGAATGGGCGTGTGGATGCAGGGCCTCCACGGCCTGGAGCACGTGGTGCTGACGGTGTCCGTCGCGCTGGGCGCGAGCCGCGCGATCGGCCTGTCGACCTGGTTCGGCGCCATCGATCCAGGTCCGGCCCTGGTCACGTACCGCGTCTGGTGGCACTTCGTCGCCAACCTCGTCGGCACCGCCATCCTCGCCGTTTCCCTCTATCACCTCTGGAAGGAAAGGCACGCGGTCAAGGAAGCCTACGAGCTGCCCGGGACCGGGGTGGAGACCAGGTCCGGGGCCGATGGCGGTGCCGCGGCTTCGCCGCGCCCGTCCGGGGAGGACGCCACTACCCGCGAAAACCAACTCGTGGACCGTTCGTAGGGTGGAGGGGAGGCGCGTGGCGACTGTCCAGGGGAACGGCACCACCGCGCGTCGCTCCGCCCCTCCCGGTACGGGCCCGCCCATGAGCCCGTACCGCTGCCGGAGCGTCGCACGGGCGTGCCCCACACGTCCGCTACGCCCTCGGCACATGAACCCCATGAGTTTCTGATCAATAACTGACAGTGACCACGCGGGCGACCGCCCATTGCGGTGGCGGGGGTTGAGGGAGGCATCTGCCCACACCCCTCGCGGACCTCCCGTGCGGTCAGTGTTCGCTGGTGGCGATGTAGGTGCCGTGCCAGGTGTGGTCCCATACGGCGCCGGTGGAGGCGTTGACGGACAGCATGCCGGTGATCTTCCCGGAGCGCAGGGTGTGCAGGGTGTAGTAGCCGGGGAACGCGTCGGCCTCGCCGGCGGTCAGGCCGGTCTCCCGGTCGTTCAGCCACCGCTGGGCACGGTTGCGGGCCTGGTCGGGGGAGATCCGGGTCTGCTCCTTGCCCTGGTCGCGGTGGTGCATGCCGTAATCGGTGTTCCACATCATCGCCGGTCCGTACTCGATCCCGGTGTCACCGTCGGCCGGGTCGACGAGGATCTCGGTGGCCAATGCCCCGGACGGGGTCGTCAGCTCGGCATAGAAGTTCTTCGAGAACTGCATGACCTCGCCGACACGCAGCCCGAGCCGACCGGCGAAGGCGTCGGCCCGTGCACGGGCCTGGTCCAGAGTCGTCACCGGGGTGCCGTCGCCGCGCTGCCAGTACTGCCCGCCCATCATGCCGGGACCCCACGTACAGTCATCGTGGCCCATCATGCCCGGCATCATGCCGGGCACCCACGCGTCCCAGTCGTCCCAGTCGTCGCCCGACGTGCCCGACCGCCAGCAATCACCGCCGGAGGAGCTCGGCGTGGCGGCCGAACGCGAGGAGGCACCGCTGGAGGTGGCGGCATCCGCCGCGCATCCGCCTGCCAGCGCGCCGGCCAGCGCGAGGGCGGCCAGCGCGGCGGCGGTCCGCCTGCTCCTGCCGGACATGATCATCACCTTCCCGAGCCGTTCCCGTCACGACCGCACGGCCCCTCGGTCGCGGATTCCGACGACTCCAGCCTCACTCGGGTACGGGGAAGTGTCCCAGAGGCCGTCCGGCCCCTTCTGGATCCGACCGGGCCCTCTTGCCGCGTACCGGCCGTCGGGACCTTCTGCGCACCGGCTCCGGGGCCGGTGCGCCGGAAACCCATGCCGACGCTTTCGCACGGGCGGTAGGCCCGGAACAACGCGCTCGAAGCCGCTGGTGAGGGCGTGCTCGTGGGAACGTCAACGATCACGTGTGCCGGGCGGTACCCCTGGACCAGGGCCTGGAGTGCGAGAGGGGCAGCGGCGCGCTGGGGGACGTCGAAGTCGTGGTGAAGTCCGACGCGGAGGGTGCCCTCGTCCATGCGACGGCTCACGGTCATGAAGTCCTCCGATCTCTGCGTCATCCGTGGTTCCCGCCCGGTCACGCCGGGTGCGGTGGGGCGGACCAGCGGATCGGTCCGCCCCCGGAGCGCTGCTCCCGGTGCGCGCGGGACCACCTGGAGAGGCGCTCAGGCTTTGCCCCGGACTCGCACCCTGCGCGGAGGTTCGCAGACCACACCGAGATGCGGCCCATGCCCACGGGGCCGCCCGGCAGGCGCGAGCCAGGAGGAGGCCGCCGAGGCCATCGGCGTCGCGATCCTCATGGACGCCGGCCCGGGCACGGTCCACGGCCCGCGGGCCTTCGCCGCGTTCCGGGAGTTCCACGCGAAGGCGAACCAGTGACCCCTTCCGCCGCGCACGTCGGCCCGGCTGCACGGGATGCTGCCGGACATCATGGTGCCCACCCGCGAGACGGCGGGACCGCCGCCCTCGGCCTGGCCGCCGGCACCTCAGCGGCCTGGCCCCCTCCGGTCCTTCGACAGTGACCTCTTCACCATGCGGCTGTCACTCGGCTACCCCGCACTGGCCCTGAGACGACGGCGGTACTGACGGCCGCCGCGCTCTCCCGACTCCCCGCCACACGCGCCGTACGCCGCCCGGGCATCGCCCGAGTGATATGGGAACGCGGCAATGACGGTGGGGGGTACGAGCGGGACACCAGGCCCTGTGTGCCGGCGACCGCCAGTCCGCTCGTGCGGACCGGGCATCCACGCGTTCGTGTCCCGCCCAGGCGCGTTCCGGATCGAGCCCGCGCGGCCTCGGCAGCGGCACCTTCACAGCCGAGCCGTCATCCCCGCGGAAAAGGGAAGTGGCGCGACCAGGTGACGAGCCAGTGAGACCATGACATGGCAGGACGGGCAGAAGGGGTCGGTCATGGCGGACCTGGACTACGCGGCACTGTTCGCGGCGACACCGAGCCCGTATCTGGTGCTGGGCTCCGACCTGGTGATCGCGGAGGTGAACCGGGCTTATCTGGAGGCAACCGGCCGGACCCGGGAGGAGCTGCTGGGGCGGTACCTCTTCGACGCCTTCCCGGACAACCCGGCCGATCCCGATGCCGACGGGGTCCGCAACCTGAACGCCTCCCTGCACCGTGTCCTTCTCTCTCGCGAGCCGGACACGATGGCCCTGCAGAAGTACGACATCCCCGTCACCAACCGGCCCGGCACCTTCGAGGAGCGCTGGTGGTCGCCGATCAACACACCGATCCTCGCCCTGGACGGCACCGTGGAGTGGATCATCCACCGGGTCGAGGACGTGACCGCCTTCATCCAGTCGCGGGCCTCCGGCGATCGGACGTCGCCCACCGGGCAGCTGACCGAGCGGGAGGCCCTGGAGGCCGAGCTGTACGCGCGGGCTCGCGAGCTGCAGCGCCTCAACGAGGAGCTGCGGCAGTCCCACGCACGCGAGCGTCAGGTCGCCGTCACCCTGCAGGAGGCCATGCTGCAGGCACCCGACCTGGCCCGCCACGACGACGTCGCGGTGCGCTATCTGCCGGCCACCGGGTCCCTGAACGTGTGCGGGGACTGGTACGACATGGTGGATCTGCCGGACGGCCGCTTCGCGGTCGCGGTGGGTGACGTCGTCGGCCACGGTCTGGAGGCCGCCGCTGTCATGGGCATGCTGCGCAGCGCGCTGAGCGCGGCCATCCGTGCCCTGGAGCGGCCCGCCCAGGCACTGGAGGTCCTGGGCCTGTACGCCCGCTCGGTCGAGGGGGCGCTGAACACAACCGTCGCAAAGGCGATGGTGGACCCCCGCAGCCGCCTGATCATCTACAGCAACGCGGGGCACCCTCCTCCGGCCCTGGCGCACGCGGACGGCAGCTGCGAGCTGCTGGACCAGGCCGTCGACCCGCCCCTGGGCGCCCGGCCCCAGCATGTGCCCCGCCCCCAGGCAGTACAGCCCTATCGCCCCGGCGACACCCTCGTGCTCTACACCGATGGGCTGATCGAACGCCGCGGCGAGGACATCGACGTGGGCCTGACCCGCCTGGCCGAGTCCCTGGGACGGCACAGCTCCCACGGCCCGCAGCGCCTGGCCGACGCCCTGCTGGCCGACCTCGGCGTGGCGAGCGGCGCACGAGACGACATCGCCCTGGTCGTCGTCCGGCTGTGAACCGCCAAGGGGCACAGGGGGCCGTCACGAGCGAGGCGTCGAGGCCACCACGAGCGAGGCGCCGAGGCCACCGGAAAGCGCGCCACAGGCCGCTCCACCGCGCGGCCGGCCCGGTCTCTCGCCTCGTCACCGGGACGCGTGCTGCCGGTGGTCGCTCAAAACTGCCGCAGGGTCGGGGGGACACCTGACCCGGCTTGCTGAGAGGCGGCCTGGAAGGACACCGCAGTGCCCATGCATTGTGCCGGAAGGAGTTCCGCGAGGGCGCCGTGCGGATCGCACGCGACCGCGAGCGACGGATCAACGGTCTCAGTGGCGTTCGACCGTGAGGTCGAGGAAGTGGGCGGAGCAGGAGATGCACGGGTCGTGGTTGCGGACGGCGCGTTCGCAGAGCAGGCGCAGCTCGTCGTCGTCGAGGTCGTCGAGCCCGGTGCGGGTGTCGAGACGGGCCTGTACGACGGAACGGAGGTGCTCTTCGATCGCGTCCTGGTTCTGGGCGGTGGGCGGGATGAGGGAGGCGCCGGTGATGGTGCCGTCGGCGGTCAGGCCGTAGCGGTGGTAGAGCAGGCCTCGCGGGGCTTCGGTGGCGCCTCGGCCGATCCCGGCGCGGGGTGGCACGGGCACGGCCGGGGCGGGTGGTGGCTCGTAGGCGTCGATCAGGCGCAGCGCCTCATCCAGTGCGTAGACCACCTCCACGGCGCGCACGAGGATGCTGCGGAAGGGGTTGCGGCAGACGACGCCCGCACGGGGGTCGCCCAGCCCGGCGGTGTGCGCTGCCTGGAGGGCGAGGGGAGACAACCAGCGCCCGCTGACGGCGTACCGGGCCAAGCAGCCGGTCAGGTGCAGATGACCGTCGAGGGAGGAGTACAGAGCGGTGGAGTGCGGAAGCCGTCGTTCGACGACGTGGTGTTCGAAGTCGCGGAGGTGGAAGGTCCGGGTGGGCAAGGCGCGGGTGCTGTCCGGGGTGAGGCCGGCAGAGCCCGGGGCGGGCATGACCGTGGGTGTCCCGCCGTCGATGGCGTAGCGGCCGGGCTCGGCCAGCGCCAACAGCTGCGCGTCGCAGCCGGCGTCGGGGAAGTCGAAACCGGCCACCCACTCCACGGTGCGCAGGGCGTCCTCCCGTGCCCGGCGCAGGCGTTCGGCCAGCGGCGCGAGGTCGGCCCGGGCGGGGGTGCGGTGAAAGCCGCCGAGGCGGACGTTGATCGGGTGGATGGCGCGCCCACCGAGCAGTTCGACGATGGTGTTGCCCGCCTGCTTGATCCGGAGGCCGCGCTCGACGTCGGCGCGGTGGCGGCGGGCCATGGTGATGGCGTCGGGGTAGCCGAGGAAGTCGGGGGCGTGGAGGAGGTGGATGTGCAGCGTCTGGCTCTCGATCCACTCCCCGCAGTACAGCAGCCGCCGCAGTCCGGCGAGCGGGCCGGTGACCGTCACCCCGCAGGCGTCCTCCACGGCTTTGCACGCGCTCATCTGGTAGGCCACCGGGCAGATGCCGCAGACGCGGGCGGTGATGTCCGGCGGTTCGGTATGGGCGCGACCGCGCAGGAACGCCTCGAAGAAACGCGGGGGTTCATAGATCTGCAGCCGCGCGGCGGTGATGCGCCCTTGGTCCACGCGGAGGTGGAGCGCGCCCTCGCCCTCGACACGGGAGAGCCCGCCGACATGGACGACTCTGGCGCCTCGGTGCGTCACCGCTCCTCCTGGGACCGCTCGGCGGCGTCCCGGCTGGTCTGTTCCAGCGCGGTGGAGGCTTCGGCGAACTCGGGCGCTGCGGCGTTGAAGGTCCGCAGCACCCGCACCACGTCGGTGTCCGTCATGCCGTCCCGGCGCAGCAGTGGGATGAAGGCGGGGAGGTTGGTGGAACCGGAGGGGCCGAAGCAGCCGTAGCAGCCGCGCCCGTAGGACGGGCACAGGGCGCCGCACCCGTCGTGGGTGACCGGCCCCAGGCACGGTACGCCTTTCGCGACGGGCAGGCAGACCGTGCCGCGGCGCTTGCAGGAGAAGCACACGGAGTGGTCGGGGATGTCGGGACGGCGGCCGGTCAGGAAGGCGGTGATGACCTCCAGCAGCTGGCCGCGGTCGATGGGGCAACCGCGCAGTTCGAAGTCGACCGGCACGTTGAGGGAGATGGCGGTGGACTCGTCGAGGGTGTCGATGTAGTCGGGGCTGGCGTAGACGGTTGCGCGGAACTCGGCGACGTCGGCGAAGTTCCGCAGCGCCTGGATCCCCCCGGCGGTCGCGCAGGCGCCGATGGTGACCAGGTGACGGGAGACGGCCCTGATGTGCTGGATGCGTGCGGCGTCCGCCGGGGTGGTGACGGAGCCTTCGACCAGGGAGAGGTCGTACGGGCCCGGGCCGGCGGTGCTGGTGGCTTCCGGGAAGTAGGAGATCTCCAGCTGCTCGGAGAGCGGCAGCAGCTCGTCCTCGCAGTCCAGGAGGGTCAGCTGGCAGCCGTCGCAGGAGGCGAACTTCCATACGGCCAGGGTCGGTCCGTGGTCGGCCCGGCGCTGGGTTCGGGGGCCGGGGTCGCGGTTGTCGGTGGTCATGGCTCTCACAGCTCCCGGACGGCGAGAAGGGGTTCGGCCTGGTCCCAGGTGGCGGCGGGACCGTCCCGGCACAGCAGCAGCGGGCCGAGCTGGCACTGGCCGCAGTGTCCGGTGCCGCAGCGCATGGTGCGTTCCAGGGAGAGGAAGGTGTGCGCGGTAGGAACGCCGCGATGGGCGAGGTCCCGGGCGGTGACGCGCATCATCACCTCCGGGCCGCACAGATAGGCGGTGGTGCGCTCGGGGTGGAACGGCACGCGGTCCAGGAGCGTGGTGACGACCCCCACCTCACCGGTCCAGTGCTCGTCCGGGCGGTCCACGGTGACGGCCACCCGGGCCTGCTCGCTCCAGAGGTGGTACTGGTGGCGGTAGATCAGGTCGGCGGGGGTGCGTGCGCCGATGAGGAGTGTGATGCCGGTGTGGCGGCGCCGGTCAGCGAGTGCCGCCTGCAGCAGTGGGCGCAGCGGGGCCAGTCCGAGACCGCCCGCGATCAGCAGCAGGTCCCGTCCGCGGGCCGCTGCCAGGTCCCAGGGGATCCCGAACGGACCGCGTACTCCCACCTGCTGTCCGGGCTGCAGATCGTGCAGTGCCCGGGTGACCGGCCCGACGGCCCGGACGGTGTGCGTCAGGCCGGCCCCGGAGTGAGGCGTGCCGGCCAGGGAGAGGGGGACCTCGCCGCGGGGGAAGGCGTAGACCATCGCGAACTGGCCGGGGAGGAAAGGCGGCAGCGCCGCCTCGATCGGCCTCAGGACGAGGGTCGCGGTGTCCGCCGTCTCCTGTTCGCGGTGCAGCACTTCATGGATCCGCGGAAGGGTCACCGCCCGCCTCCGTGGGGCGGTCCGTAGAGGTCGAGGAGCCGGACCCGGGTCGCCTTCAGACGCTGTCCCGTCACCGCGGCGACGGCGCGCGCCATGGCGTATCCGAAGCCGGTGTCCTGCTCGCAGGCGGCGCGCACGGAGGCCGCGTCGAACTCCTCTGCGGTCACGGAGGTGAGGGTGCGGGCGCCCAGGTGCCAGCGGTAGGGCTCGAAGAGCCAGGACCACCCCAGCAGGTCGCCCGGACCGAGCGTCTCGATGACGGGCACGGGAAGGCCGGGGGCCTGGATGTCGAGCGCCACCGAGCCCCGGGACAGGATCCAGAAGCGGTCCGCGTCTTCGCCCTCGTCGAAGACCCGGTGCCCGGGCGGGAACGACACGGGTCGGGCCAGGGCGTGCAGCCGCTCGCGTTGACCGGGGGTCAGGCCCGCCGTGAAGCCGGTCATGGTGGTCACGGGTGCCCCTCCCCCTCTGACGTCCCCTCCCCGTCCGCCTCGACCTGCGTGCCCGCGGCGCGCTCGGCGTGCAGGGCGTGGGTCTCCTCGGTGATGTCGATGCCGACCGGGC
This sequence comes from Streptomyces sp. NPDC058877, assembly GCF_042742855.1. Classification (NCBI taxonomy): domain Bacteria; kingdom Bacillati; phylum Actinomycetota; class Actinomycetes; order Kitasatosporales; family Streptomycetaceae; genus Streptomyces; species Streptomyces sp. NPDC058877. The sequence goes on from NZ_JBHYMF010000133.1 coordinate 8,681, forward strand.
ACCACACGATGCACCGGCCGCAGCCCACACAGCCGGACGTGTCGAACTGGTCGTGCCAGGTGCCGATCTTGTGGGTGAGCCACTGCCGATAGCGACTGCGCCCGCTCTGCCGGACGGATCCGCCGTGCAGATGGGTGAAGTCCAGGTCGTAGCACACGTCCCAGCGCCGCCAGCGCTCGGCGTGGTCGCCGGTGAGGTCGGTGACGTCCTCGGTGGTGGTGCAGTAGCACGTCGGGCAGACCATGGTGCAGTTGCCGCAGGTCAGGCATCGGGCCGCGACGTCGTTCCAGCGCTCGGCCTCGCGCGTGTCGCGCATCAGGTCGCGCAGATCCACTTCGGGCATGGTCCGCCCCATGCGCCCGGCCGCCCGGCTGACCGCGTCCCGGGCCGCGTCGGCCGTGGATGCGTCTGCGGGCAGGCGGGGAAGCTCCGCGAGCACCTCGGCGCCCGCCTCGCTGCCGGCGCGCGCCCAGAAGCGGTGCCCGCGCTCGTCGTCCACCTCCGTCAGCGCCAGGTCGTACGAGCCGTGTGCGGCCGGGCCGGTGCCCATGGAGACGCAGAAGCAGGTGGCACCCGGCTCGACGCACTCGACCACGACCAGGAACGCTCCGGTGCGCCGCCGCCGGTAGACGTCGTCGGTGTGCGGACCGCCCATCAGCACGCGGTCCTGAGTGGCGATGGCGGCCAGGTCGCAGGGGCGCACGCCCAGGAACGCGTAGGCCGGCGGCCGGTCCGTCTCCTCGGTCACCGTCACCGTGCCGTCCGGGCCGTGCTCGGCGCTCCACTGCCGTACTCGCTCCGGATGGAGGTAGTGCTTCCACGACTGCGGGCCAGCGCTGTGGGAGAAGGCCATCCGGTCGGCGCGGCGCCGCAGCCGGTAGCTGCCGGCCTCCAGCTCCACGCCCCACCCGTAGGGCAGTTCGCGGGCGGAGGTGAGCTCGGACAGCACGATGGCGTCGTCACGTACCGTGGGGCCCACGACGGTGCGCCCGCGCCGGACGAGCGCGGCTACCAGCTCTTCCAGTCCTTCGGTGTCGATGACCGCTGCGTCGACCGTCATGGCAGGGGCTCCCCCGGCTCGTCCTCCACGCCGCCCATCGTGTCCGGCACCGCGAGGGTGCGCTGCGCCTCGGCCTCGTTGACCTGGGTGACGGCGAAGACCACGGGGATGGTCACGTGGTCCCCGACACCCGCTTCCGGGGCGTACTCCAGACACGCGTCCCGGCACACGCCGCCGAAATCAACGGTCGCCATGCACACGTCCACCTCGTCCCGGACGTCAATCACGCGTCCTGGGATGCAAAGACACACGCCGCGGCCTCCTTTCCCTCGTGTCCCCGCGCGAGCCGGGCGGCCACCACCACGGCCAGGCCCACGTTGATGCCGCCGTCGTCGACGGGCACCGCACTGCCCACCAGCACCTCCAGCTGGACCTCGTCGGCCGGCCGTGAAGGCGTCCACACCCCCGCATGCCGCGTCGGGTGTCCGCCACGACGTCCGGGGCCCTCAGCGGGTGCAGGCCAGCGGCTCGGCGTGGAAGCACCGGTCCGCGGGGTCCGCGCACTCCGCCGCGCAGGCCGTGCAAAGGGCGGAGGCGCCCATCGTGGTGTCTGCGCGGCCGTACGGGAGGTCGGTGATGACGGTGGCCCGCGGGCCGCACGCGGTGCAGTCGATGAAGGCGAAGCGGTAGCGGCGATCGCCCGGGGTGAACGACTCGCGCAGGCAGTCGGCGCAGGGCGCCGCGTCCGCCGGGACCTGGCGCACCGGCCCGGCCGCCTTTCCCGCCGTGCTCTCCAGCAGGGCGAAGCCCGAGCCGGGGGCGGTGGTGCGGTGGTGTCGAGGCCGGCCGCGGTGAGCGTGCCGACGGTGGCCGTGGGCGGGGCCTGATCCCGGCAGCGGGTCAGGAACGCCTCCGGCGCATCCCGCGGCCCGGCCACCGCGACCACATGGCCGTCGGCGCTGCGCACCCAGCCGTCCAGACCGAGCGCGTTGGCCGTGCGGTGGACGAACGGCCGGAAGCCCACGCCCCGGACGGTGCCGGAGATCTCGACGCGCCACGCCTGCCTCGCCCCGCTCATGTCGACGGTCCCTTCAGGACACCACGGTGGCGAAGGATCTCTCGCCGTACGCGGTCGGCCACCGACGCGACGGCGGCCTGGACCGGCGCGGAGAGGCCACGGCCGACCGAGGCGTCCTCCCCTTCGACCGCGAAGACGACCAGCCGCTGCGGCAGCCAACCCAGGACGCGGGCCAGTTCCACGGCCTCGCCCAGGCCCATGCCGTGTGAACTGGCCGCTGCCGACGCGGCCAGTTCCCCTTGCGTCACCTCCAGCCGGTGCACCCGGCCGGGGCATCCGGGATGGGCGTGCGCGGCATCGACGACGATGCCGAGCGTCGCGCCCTGCCACATCCCGATCAGCCGCCCCGGGTCACCATCGGAGAAGGCGAGTTCCACCCCGGTCAGATCGGGTGCCCGGGGGGCCGGCTCGGCGAGGCGGTCCACCACGACCCACCCCACGCCGTCGTCGCGGCGGAACTCATTGCCCACGCCGATGACCACCGTCCGCCCTGCGCCGTCCATCCCGCCAGTCTTCCCAGGGGCACCGCCCACGGCGGAGACGACGCGCCCCGCCGCCACCCGTTCGGCCCCGGCTCCCGCCCCGCCTGCACGCAGCGGCGTGGCCGACACCCGTCAGGACGGTGGCCGTCCCGCGTCGTGGCGGCGGCCGGGCCTCCGCGTGCGCTTCCCCACGGCATTCCGTGCGTGTCGGTGCTCGCTGGTGGCGATGCGGGTGCCGTACCGGACGTGGTCCCATGCGGCGCCGGTCGAGGCCTTGGCCGACAGCGTGCCGGTGATCTTTCCGGAACACAGGGTGTGCAAGGTGTGGTGGCCCGGGAACCCATCGGCCTCACCGACGGGCAGGCCACCGCCCCGGTGAGGCTTGAGCCTGCTGGTCCCGCGCTCGACGGCATGGCGGGACTTGCGGCAACCAGGGTTGCCGACTGCCGAGGACACCGCACGGTACTCACCGCTCCGGACCGGTTCAGGTACGCCCGCGGTGGGTCCACAGCGGTTCGACGACGGCCCACTCGCTCTCCCATGCGTCCAGGGCGGCGGCCTCGGCGCGCCGCAGGCGCAGGCCGACCACGCCGGCGGCGGTCAGGGCGAGCGCCCCGGCGATGAACGTACCTCCGACGGCGGCGGCGAGCTGTCCCTCGACCGTGCTGCGTGGGGCACGGGTGACCGCTCCCGCGTCGTCGACCCAGATCGTCAGCGTGGTGCCTTCGGCGGTACGCGACTGGACGGCGACCTTGCCCGTGCGCGGTGTGCCGTCGGGGGCGTGCCAGGAGGCATCGACGAGCACGGGGGGTGTGCCGTCGCGAGCCGACGTCGCTGCACCGGTGGCGCGGGCAAGGGTGGTCGCGGTGGTCTCGTGGCGGTGGGCGGCCTCGTCGTGGGCGGTTCGTGCCGCGTCGCTCCACATGCGGGCACCCGCGATCACGCCGCAGATCAAGGCAATGAGCACCGCGAGGGCGAGGCCGACGTGCCAGCGGGTCCGGGTCCGGTCGCAGGGACGGCGCAGGGGATTGACGTCCGGATCGGCAGGGCCGCCGTTCCGACCGTCGTGCGAGGGTCGCTGCGGCTGCCCGGGAGGCGGTGTCGGTCCGTCACGCATGGCGGGCCTCCAGGTGGGACGGCCCGCGCCGGGTCCGCACGGGCTCAGCGCGGTGTGATGGTGTCGACCCCGCGGGGTGGCTTCGGGATCCGGCAGGGGTTCACGCTGTGGATTCCGCCTCGCCCGATCCCCCTGCACGGGTCACGGGAACGGTGTGGGAGCGGCTCTCTTGAGGCTGGCGGATGGAGACGCTGACGGTGAGGATGCCGTCGGTGTACTCGGCCTTGACGTCTTCGGGGTCGATCGTCTCCGGCAGGCGCACCGCGCGCTCGAAGGAGCCGTAGCGGAACTCGGAGTGGTCCTTCGTCTCGTTGCTCTCCTCGTGCTCTGCGCTGACCGTGAGCACGTCGCCGTCCACCGTGATGGTGATGTCCTTGTCGGGGTCCACGCCGGGCAGCTCCGCCTTCAGCACGTACCGTCCCTCCCCGCTCGTCACCTCGATCGGGATGGCGTGCCGGCCGAAGGCCGTGCGCCACATCGGGAAGCGGGGAAGGTCGCCGAACCAGTCCCTGACGTCGGGGAACTCGGGGAAGCGGCTGCGGCGGCGTTCCATGTCCGTTGACATGATCGTTCGCTCCTTACGTCGTGGCTCGACCTGTCACCGCCACCCTGGCACCCACGGGTGTGCCGTCCGAGTGCCGGACGGTCCCGTAACAGGGCCGAAGGGGCACTGCTTCCAGGGACCTACCGGCCCTCCGGCGCACAGCTGCGATGCCCCGGGGCTCCCGAGCCGGGTCACATCGCGGCCCGCATGCGCGGTCGGAGGATCTGGGGTACTCCTCGAAAGAGAGGAAGGGGCGTCCTTCGGTACTCAGAAGCCGACGCCCGTGCGCCTTCGCCTGCGGCGTCGTACGAGAGGGAGACACGTGCCATGGAGCCAGTCGTCACGGTCGGCCTCGACGGCTCGGCCGAGAGCATGGCCGCCGCCCACTGGGCCGCGGACGAGGCCGAGCGGCGCAAGGTGACGCTGCGCCTGGTGCACGCCTGGCCCATGCTCGCGCCGGAGCCGGTCCGCGCCGCGTCGGAGATCGATCAGAACTACTGGGCGAAGCGCCTCGTGCACAAGGCGCAGGCAGAACTCCAGGCCCGCCACCCGGACCTCGTGATCGTCGGCAACCTGATCTCAGACGACGCACAGGGCGCGCTGGTGAAGGCGGCATCCCAGGCCGAGCTGACCGTGCTGGGGTCGCGCGGCCTGACGTCCGCCGAGAGCTACTTCCTCGGCTCTGTCAGCATGGCCGTCGTGGCCCGGGCCACGCGGCCCGTGGTCCTGGTCCGCCCCGAGCCCCGCGAAGGGGACACGTCGCCCGCCCCCGGCGGCGTCTTGGTCGCGCTGAAGCTGCACGGCCCCTGCGACGACCTGCTCGCCTTCGCCTTCGAGGCCGCCGCAGGCCGCGACGTGCCCCTCCGGGTCGTCCACGGCCGAAGTCTGCCGCTCCATGCGCACACTCCGTGGGGCGCGGATCACCAGGTCACCAAGGAGATCGCGGAGGAGGCGCGAAAGCAGCTGGACCAGGTCCTGCTTCCCTGGCGCGAAAAGTTCCCCGACGTGGAGCCGGTCAGCGCCGTCCGACTGGAGAGCCCGGCCGAGGCCGTCGTGCGCGCCGCAGGGGGTGCCGAACTGCTGGTCGTCGGACGGCGCAAGCACCGGCCCCCGCTCGCACCCCGCCTCGGTCCCGTGGCCCATGCCGCCCTGCACCACGCGCGCTGCCCTGTCGCCGTCGTCCCCCATGACTGAGCCGACCCCGTTGAACGAGCTGATCGCGACAGCGCGCCAGGAGCACACTGCCGCCCTCCGGCCTGCCGCGGTCCTCGACACCGGCGCGCTCCCGCGGGCGGAGGTGCGCGAGACCCACACCGCGGTCGTGTTCTTCGTCGGCGACCGCGCCTACAAGCTGAAGAAGTCGATCGACCTGACGTTCCTGGACTACAGCACCGTGGAGGCACGGCGTGCCGCGTGCGAGCGGGAAGTCGCCCTCAACCGCCGCTTCGCCCCGGACGTCTACCTGGGCGTGGGCGAGATCCGCGTCCCGGACGCAGAGGCGCCCGAGCCGCTCGTGGCGATGCGCCGCATGCCCGCCGAGCGACGCCTGTCCCGGCTCGTACGAGAAGGCGCGGTCGTCGACGGTGCCCTGCGGGCCGTCGCCCGGCTGCTCGCCACCCGCCACGCGAGCGCGCCCCGCACTCCGGACGTGGACGCGCAGGGCACCCGGGACGCCCTGTCCGCGCGCTGGGAGGCGAGCTTCGCGCAGGTGCGCGAGATGGTCGGGGAAGGCCGCGTGCTGGAGGACGTGGCGGAGATCGAGCGGCTGGTCCGCCGCTATCTCGCCGGCCGTGAGCCGTTGTTCGACATGCGCATCGAGCAGGGCCGCATCGTCGACGGGCACGGCGACCTGCTCGCCGAGGACGTCTTCTGCCTCGACGACGGCCCCCGGGTGCTGGACTGTCTGGAGTTCGACGACCACCTGCGCTACGTCGACGGCCTGGATGACGCAGCCTTCCTCGCCATGGACCTGGAGCAGCTCGGCGCCCCGGATCTGGCGGCGTTCTTCCTCGCCCGTTACGGCGAGTACTCCGGCGATCCCGCGCCGCCGTCCCTGCGGCACCATTACGTCGCCTACCGCGCCTTCGTCCGCGCCAAGGTCTCCCTCATCCAAGCCCGCCAGGGCACGCCCGACGCCGATCTCACCGCACGACGACTGATCACCACGACCTTGCGGCATCTGCGCACCTCCTCCGTCGGCCTCACCCTCGTGGGTGGACTTCCCGGCAGCGGAAAATCCACCCTCTCCGGCGCACTCGCCGACCGGCTGGGCGTCACGCTCCTCAGCAGCGACCGCCTCCGCAAGGAACTCGCCGGCATCCCGGCGGAGCAGTCCGCTGCGGCCCCCTACGGCGAGGGCCTGTACACGCCCGAGTGGACCGCCACGACCTACGCCGCCCTGCTCAAGCGCGCATCCGCCCTGCTGTCCCGCGGTGAGTCCGTCGTCCTGGACGCCAGCTGGTCGAACAGCACACAGCGCGAAGCCGCCCGGCACGTCGCCGAACGCACCAGCGCCGACCTCGTAGCCCTGCACTGCCAGGTCCCGGACGAGACGACCGCGGCCCGCCTGCAGGGCCGCACCGCCGGACCGTCCGATGCCGACCTCGACGTGGCCACCGCCATGGCGGCGAGGGAGCCGCCGTGGGCGGAAGCCGTCGCGATCGACACCAGCGGTCCCCTGGAGGCCTCGGTCTCCCGGGCACTGGCAGCCGTACGCCCGCACGACACCGGCCGGCCGGTCTTCCGCCGCCCCTACATGGACCCCGACTAGCAGCAGAAGACACCACCGCGCGCGACCCCGACCAGGCCCACACACGACCCACCCCACCGAACGGGCGAGCCCGCTCCCCCGTTCCCCTCCGCACCCCACGAAAGGAGACCTGATGTCCGAGAACATCACCCCGAACGAGCACGAGAGGTTGCGCGTCCTGGAGACCCAGGTGCAGGCCCTGGCACAGGCGGTCAGAGCGCTGGCCGAAGGGCTGGAGGAGATCCCCTCGGAGGACGTCGAGCGGGAGAAGCAGGCGGCACGCGGCGCCCGACTGGCGCACGAACTGCTGCTGGCCCAGGGACTGTAAGGGCTTGTCGATGAGGGTTACCGAGGCGATGAGCCATCCGGCCGTGTCCGTGCCCGTGGGTACACCGCTGCGGCAAGTCGCCCGCGAGATGGCCGAGTACGGGGTCGGTTCCGTGATCGTCACCGAGGGCGGCGCACTCCGCGGCATCGTCACCGACCGCGACCTCGCCCTGGCCGCTCTCGCCAGGGGCATCGACGCGAACGAGGCGATCGACTCGGTGATGACCTCACCCGTGATCACGGTGAACATCGCCGACGACATCCACACGGCCTACCGGACCTTCCGCACGGGCGGTGTCCGGCGCCTGCCCGTCCTTGAGGATCACCGAGTCGTCGGCGTCCTCACCGTGGACGACATGCTCATCGACGTCTTCCAACGATTGGCCGACCTCCTGGGGCCGGTCGCCTGGAGCGTGCTCGAGGAACCACCCGGGCCGCCCGATGCGAACGCCCGTTCACGCGGGGCCTGACCGCGCCCGGCTGTTTCATCCCTTGACGCCCCCGAGCGGTGCTACCGGCGACGCCGGGCATCGTACGAGGCCGTGCCCATGGTGCCGGGCAGCGGCACGGAAGTTCCTCACCCGCTACGGCGCGCAGATGCTGGTGGAGATCGCCCGCCTCTGGACCCCACTCCCGGATGCGGCCCGCCATCGGCTTATGGAAAGCGTCGGTCTGAGGACGACGGAGCCGGACCACGGTGGAGTTCTTCCCGCACGCTCTGGAAGCCGATATCGCCGACGTCCAGGGCGGGCACCACAGCCGAGAACATCCACCTGGCAGCCGTGGCCGGCGGCGTCGACCTGCTCCAGCGCTGCTCATCCGGACCCAAGACCGGAGGAAACCAGTTGCTGCTCACCCCCTACCGGCCCAAGACCCTCGGCACACCGGAACGCTCCGTCCGCCATGCAGGTGGCCCGGCGCTGTCCGAGCATGGAGAGCAGGTTCGTGTCCCCGTCCGTGAAGGTGAGTGCGATGACGCAAGGTCGCGTCCAGGAGGCGGTCCACCGAACGCGGACGGGCACGACCGCCTGGACACCGCGATGAACACGCTCGGGACACCGGACCCCGCCGTGGCCAAGAGCGGCGAAAGCTCAAGGGGCCCGGAGGGTGCTGCTGCTGGGCCGTCCGTCCTCACCCTGACGCTGAACCCCACCGTCGATCTCGCCTGGGAGGTCGAGCACCTGAAGGCCGTCGGCAAGAACCGTGCCCGGGTGAGGTCGGTGGCCGCCGGGGGCGGGGGGATCAACGTCGCCCGTGGTGTCGTACGGCTCAGGGGACGGGCCACCGCCATCCACACCGCCGGAGGCGAGGCCGGCCTGCGCCTGAACCGGCTGCTGAACGAAGAAGGCGTCGACCACGTCGCCGTCGACATCGAGGACGAGACCCGCGAAGCACTCGTGCTGTTCGAGACCGAGAGGCGTCACAGCTACCACATCGTGCCGCCCGGCCCGCGACTGAACGCACACGAAGGGCTGCGGTGCCTGGACGCGCTGGAGCGAGCCGCCGGCGGCCACCCGTACGTCGTGGCCAGCGGCAGCCTGCCCCACGGCCTGTCCCCCGACTTCTACGCGCTCGTCGCCCGCCGCATCAGGAAAGCCGGGTCCCGGCTGATCCTGGACACCTCCGGGCCGGCACTCAGTGGAGCGCTCACGGAAGGTGTCTTCCTCCTCCGCTGCAACCGGACAGAGGCCGCGAGTCTGACCGGCCGGGACGTCTGTAGCCTCGACGACGCCCGGGCCGTCAACGAGCACCTGCTCACCACAGGAGCTGCCGAAGTCGCCGTCACCACGGTGGGAGCGCTGGGTGCGGTGTGCTCGACCGGCCACGGCCACACCGAACTGCACGCACCACCGCTGCCCGGCAAGCCGTTGAGCGATGCCGGCGCGGGAGACGGCATGGTGGCCGCCATCGCCGCACGGCTGACCGCAGGCGACGATCCCGTCAGCGCCAGCACCCTGGGGGTGGCCGTGGCCGCCGCGGCAATGCTCACCCCCAGCACCGAGCCCTTCGACCCAGAAGTGGCCCGATCGCTCAGCCCCGAGGTGCGGACCAGGTTTCACGCCCGCCCATGACATTGCCGTGGCCGCCGCGCGTATTTCCGATGGGCCCCTCCGGAGTGTCCGGCTACGGACCGTCGGCCGGGGCCCGGGGAGGAGTAGGAGACGGGCCCGCCGGCCTGAAGGTCGACGGGCCCGAAGCGTCAGGCCAGCGAGCGCAGTTGGTCCAGTTCGCCACTGATCGCATCCCGCAGCGCGTCATGCTGCGGACCGAGCCTGGACTTCTCGTCGCTCCACCGTTCACGTGGATGGAGCCACACCGGCTTGCCCACCACATCGGCCGGCTCCCATTCGAACCGCGGCCAGACATGCGCGTGCAGGAACGGGTCCGTGTTCCCCAGGATCTCCAGGTTGACCCGCCGGAAGGCCGGGTCCAGCCGCCGACAGACGCGTTCGACCGCTTCGCCGAGTTGGTCCATGTCAGACAGGAACGACAGCCGCTTCGTCCTCGGCAGGTCCGACAGCCGCTGCACATCCGGCTCGTCCACGAGCAGAACGGAGTAGCCAGGCAGGAACTGAACGTCCCCGATCACGGCGAACCCCGACGTCAGCCGACGCAGCACGGTCGGATTCTCTCCCCTCAGCGCAGTCCCGATCCGGTCCATCCGCCAGTCACCAGTCATGGCCAAAACCTACATTCCGGTGATCAAAGACCACTCTTCGATCCCATCCTCACATCGGCCATACGGATGCGGTGGCCGGCTTCCTGATCGCCGCGCCCGGGCCCGGCGAAGACCGCCGGGCCCTCTGGGAACGGCTGCGGCTGCACCGCCGGCTGACCGGCCCGGTCCCCGGCCCGTGGGGGACACATCTGCTGATGCTCGGTATCCGCACGTTCCATCCGCGGACGCGTCGGATACCGACCACGGCCATGACACTGGCCGCGTACTTCGACGGACATCCGCTGGTCAGCCGGGCCGCCTAGCCAGGCCTGTCCGGCGACCCGGGGCACCAAATCGCCACCCGGCAGATGACCGGCGGCTCAGCGGGATGCTGTCGCTGCACGTCGCCGGGGAGTGGCAGCGGTCCCTGCGCGCGGCCGAGCACTACGAACTGTTCATCCGTGCAACGTCCTTGGACGGAGTGGAAAGCCTGATCGAACACCGCTACACCTTTGAGGGACCGGGCAGCACCTCTCCGATGGGCATGCTGCGCCTGTCCATCGGCCCGGAGGACCCGACCGACCTCGTGGCCGACCTGGAGCAGGCATTGGAACGCGCCGCTAAGGACGAACTTTGAGCCCTGACACCACCAACGCCGGCAGCAACGGCACCACCGCCACGGCGTCACCCCCGGCCGGCTCCGGGGGGCCACCGAAACAATCCGGCCACCAGGAAGGCCGCCGCGGGCTGCTGCGCGACATGTCGCTGTCCGCGGTCCTCGCCGGGTTCGTGGCCGTGGTCGTCTCGTACTCCGGACCGCTGGTCATCGTCCTCGCCGCGGCCTCGGCCGGGCATCTGGACACCGCACAGACCGGCTCCTGGGTATGGGCCATCTCCATGGGCAGCGGCCTGACCTGCATCGGGCTCAGCCTGCGGACCAAGATGCCGGTCATCACCGCCTTCTCCACACCGGGCGCGGCACTGCTGGTCACCAGCCTGGGCACCTACTGAGCTGTACTGAGATTTGTGGAGTCCCTGATGCCAGGGTTACGGTCCTGGCGAAGGAGATCCACCAGCACCATGGCAGCACCCCGTAAATATCC